>NZ_JBHSEB010000039.1:0-20952 GCF_042651925.1 Catenibacterium sp. GCM10023432
AAATAAAAAAGGCATACATTTTGTTTGTATGCCTTGATAGCTGTCAATTCTTAACTTAATGACATTGGGCTTTCGAGCCTTTTTTTAGTAGTTTAAGAAGTAATCGTTAATTACTTTTTTATCTTTTGTGATTGTTAGAGAAAGCATTAATAGAATACGTGCTTTATAAGGAGATAGGTTATTAGCCCCTAGACATACATGCTTAGGATCAAAATAATCATCCTGGAAGATAATACTGTTCGTTACACGGCTCGCACGTACAAAGACAATACCCTGTTCAGATAATTCTTCAATACGTTGACGCCACGCCTTGGAATAGTTTCCGCTCCCTGTTCCGACAATCACAATACCTTCATTATTTTTTGCTAAAAAGTCAAGAATATCAGGAGAAGCACCCACATAGTAGTCGGCAATTGCGACATGAGCTAAATCGTTGATTGGTTTACGTGAAAAGACTGAATAAGTAGTATGTCTCTTTAATGGCTGAGAAGAGAAATAGACTTCATCATCCTTCATATAACCAAGATTGGCGAAAGCTCTCTGGTCGAAGGCATCGATCTTATAATTACTGATCTTCTGGATATCTCTACCAGAGAAGATAGTACTTGAAAATAAGCACATTACACCACGACCCCAAGCTTCGCTATGACTTGCAAGCATAATGGCCTGGAATAAGTTAAATGGTCCATCGGCACTTGTTGCAGTTGCAGGACGCATCGCACCTGTTAAAACAACAGGTTTTAATGTATTGACTGTTAAGTTTAAGAAGTAAGATGTTTCTTCCATTGTATCAGTTCCATGAGTGACAACAATTCCATCAATATCCTGCTGATCTGCAAGTTTATTAATATGTTCAGTTAAGATCAACCATCTTTGATCATCAATTTCATTAGAATCAACAGAAAAGAGATTATCTAAAACAATCTCAACACGATCTCTTATATCTGGAATAGAATCCAATACTTCATCTACAGAAATAGTGCCTGCTTCATAATTTGTTGTTTTACCTGCAGCACCACTTCCTGCAATCGTACCACCTGTTGCAATAATCGCAATTCTTTTCTTTTTCATATTTTTTTACACCTCGCTCATAATTATATTTAAAACAAAACTTGAATGCAATAACCTCTATTTAGTGTGTTCTAGAATATGTTTCAATGTTTTAGAATCCGTTACAGAAACAATCCCATACTCATACTCTACAGCATTTTCCTCTTTTAATTTCTTCATAATACGTGATACCGTTACTCTATTCATATCTAAACATCCTGCAATATCTTCGTGTGTATAAGGAATGGATTTCTTTCCGTTATCTGTTTCAATAAGAAGGAAGTCAGCTACCTTTTGTGTACTATTATAGTTCACTAATCTTTCAATTGTATGTGTTAAATAGTTGCATGTAGAAGTCAGATGCTGAAGCATAAGTATCATGAGATCATTATTTTTCTGTAATATAGGCATCAAATCAGTAATATGACAACGGATGAATTCTACATCAGTAATTGTGGCCATATTCGCTTTACGTACAGAATGGTTTAAAAAAGAACCATCACCAAAAATACGTCCTTTCTTTAATACCTCCAAGGTAATCTGTTTCCCCTGTGGACTGCTTAAATAAGCACGGACACGACCTTTGATTAAAAGATAGATATCATTCGCATCATCACTCTCATAAAAGATGACTGTCTTTGAAGGCAAGACACAACGTTCACCTACTGATTCAAAAAAATAAAAATAGTTTTCTGGAATAATGATATTCATATGTCCTCCATTGTAGCCTAGGCTACTGTATTGTCTCTTTTTATCATTATAATATTCCTGGGTGATGAAAATGAAGGAAAAGGTATTATCAATAGTAAAAATCTTGGTTGGTGTCGCTTTGACTGATATAGCACTTGGTATGATTGTATTACCACAATCCTTCGCTGCAGGAGGCGTAACAGGTTTATGTGTTATTTTAAGTAAGATGATTCCATTACCAGTCTCAATTCTTGTATTAATTTGTAATGCGATATTATTTATATTAGGTTATATATTTATTGGTAAAGAATTCATTTTCAAGACATTAATTGTCAGTATTATCTTTCCATTTGGATTAGATCTATGTCAAAAATATAATCTCTTAGCTGAAATGAGTTCTGATCCTTTGATGAGTGCAATTCTTGCAGGTGTCCTCATTGGGGCAGGGGTAGGACTTGTACTTTTAGGTGATGGATCTTCTGGTGGTTTTGATATTATTGGTGTCATCTTACAGAAGTATTTCAAAGTCCCTGTTTCTATCGTTATGAATGTATGTGATATTACAGTTATTTTGATTCAGGTGGCATCTAATCCCTTTATGAAGAATGTATATGGTATTCTTGCGATTATGATCTGTACTATAACAGTCAATAAAGTATTGGCATATGGTCAATCACAATGTGAAATCATGATTATGAGTCATGAATATGAAAAAATCAGAGAACGCATTTATAAAGAAATTGATGTTGGGCTCACGTTATTAAAAGCGGAAACAGGTTATTTAAGAGAAGATATGCAGGTGATACTTGTGGTCACACAGTATAAAAAGATTGCGACAATTAAGAAAATCTCTGTAGAAATAGATCCTACTTCCTTTGTTTTTGTGAGTGATGTTCATTCAGTCATTGGAAAAGGATATACATTATCACGTTAAGACCTACGGGTCTTTTTCTTTTTGTGCTACAATAGATATAGGTGATAAATATGTTGAATGAATTAATGATGAAGATGATTGAATTTGATTATGGAGATCCTAAGCGTATCCAGCATTTTATAAAGGTACATAGCTTCTCTAAATTAATTGGTGAAAAAGAAGGATTAGATGCACATACACTATTTGTATTAGAAGCAGCCAGTATTTTACATGATATTGGAATACGTGTATCAGAAGAGAAATATGGCTTTCAAAATGGAAAACTGCAGGAACAGGAAGGTCCTGCACCTGCAAGAGAAATATGTACTTCTTTAGGATTTAAAGAAGATGATATAGAAAGAATATGTTTCTTGATTGCGCATCATCATACATATACTAATGTAGAAGGAATGGATTATCGTATCTTGTTGGAAGCAGATTTTTTAGTCAATGCATTTGAAGGGAATGCTTCTATTGAATCTATTCAGCATGCCAAAGAGAGTTTTTTTGAAACAGAAACAGGTAAGCATATATTAGATACAATGTTTAAGTCATAGTTTTTCTATGACTTTTTTTGGAGGATTATTATGTGTGGACGTTATTATTTAGATGAACAATTGAAATATGATTTAACAAGATGGGTCATTATTCCTGATGGACATATGTTTCCTTATGGAGATATTCATCCAGGAGAGGAAGGCTTTATTATTTTGAAGGGTCATTATGGAGACTATAAGACATGGGGTTATCCATTAAATCAAAAACGTGTCTTTAATGCACGCATAGAAACAGTATTGGAAAAGAAGATGTTTAAAGAAGATGCAGTAAAAAGAAGATGTATTATTCCAATCAGTGGTTTCTATGAATGGGATAGAGCGCATGCGCAATATCGCTTTACTAATAATCATATTCTTTATCTTGCAGGTATCTATCATGATAATTATTTTACAATACTTACAAAAGAAGCAGAAGACATCATGTCTAACATTCATACAAGAATGCCTGTCATTGTTTCATTTGAAGATATAGATTTATGGCTTAATGAAGGAAGAGTATACAAAAAAACCAAAGACTCTTTAGAAGTCCTTGGTTCTCATAAACAAATATCATTAGATGATATCAGTGACATCAATCCATGATTCCTGGTGGGCATATTTTTCTAATTCTGGAATAGTGAGCTTAATAGCGCTATTAGGACTGCCACATGCTGGATAAACATGATCAAAACGTTCTAGAGACTCATCAAGATAGACTTTAATACCTTCTTTTAATCCAAAAGGACAAACACCACCTACTGGATGACCAGTCAAAGATTCTACTTCATCTCCATGAAGCATTTTAGCTTTCTTGTGAAAGAATGATTTATATTTCTTATTGTTGATTCTTGCATCTCCGGCCATTACAATTACAATGACTTCATCCCCAACATGAAAAGACATTGTTTTCGCAATTTCCTGTTCTTTACAGCCAATAGCTTGTGCTGCAAGTTCCACGGTCGCACTTGATACAGGAAACTCTACAATATGTGTATCCAAATTATATTGTTTGAAATAATTTCTAACAGAACTTAAAGACATAATAACCCTCCTGTCAACATACTAACTAGATATGTTGATAAGGATTATACCATAAAAACTGAGTTTTTCAATAATCTCAACCTTTATTTTCTTCTTGGATAGAAAGAATCAAAGCACCTAGCAATCCATATTCCTTGAAATGTTCAATAAAGTGAATATCGGGAAGATATTCTTCTGGAAAGTATTTCTTTAATAATTCTCTTAACTCATGTTTATTAGTATATTTACATGATACGATCAATATTTCAGGATCATAGATAGAAATGACTGCAGCAGCCTGATAGGCAAGGAATTTTAATTGTTCCTCTGGTGTCTTTTGAAATTGTTCTCTGTTAAATGGCAGATATTTGGCTTCTCCTGCTATCTTATGCGCTCCTTCTATTAATTGTCCTTTAAAGACAGAACCTATACCACAAGGTCTGCACATGGATGGCTGATAAAGAAAAGAGATTGTCTGGTATTCATTCTGTGAAATATAATAACCAGATACAAGGGCATTGACATCATTAAATAAATAGAAACGTTTATTTGGATAACGTTTATTAAGCGGTCCTAAGACATTGATTCTTTGGTCACGGAAGTCCATATAACCATCATGAATTATACCTGGAAGACTAATTCCAATAATAGGAATATCTGGATGAAAGAGTAATACTGTATCAAGGATATCAAAGAGGTCATTCACTTGAAAATCAAACTTAACGACTTCATTATCTAATAATATTTTGTTGTTAGGATCAAAAACACGATATATCATTCTTGTACGATGACTTGTGCGAACTGTCGCAATGGTTAAAATCTTTGTCTGATGAGGTACTGGACGACTAATGACAGGTAAACAAGCCGTAGTTGGATGACGACGAGACGATAGATGTTCATCTAAGAATTCTAATAATGCGCCTGCATCATATTTTGCGAATATTGTAGAGGGGATAGTCAGTACTATCTTCTTTTTAAAGCATGTTTCTAGTTTTGTCTTTTTAGAGCTCACCTGTGGAGCCACAAGAATCGCATCATAATTCTTCGCAATATCATAGAGTTCATGGTAAGCAATCGCATCAAATTCATAATTCTTAGATAAAAGCGTAGTCGCTTCATTGAGTTGTGCGGCAAACATACCTGTAGTGAGGCCGCTTGTACATGTTAAAAGAACACGAACAGGAGGTTCATTGATCAATTGTTTAACACATTGAAGCATTTCTTCATATAAAGAAATGGCATGACTCATAGTATGCATCTGAAAATGAAGATAGAAGTCTATCTTATCAGTGACGAGATTTGTGACGGATAATTCAATCAGGTTATGGTCATTAAATACCACTTCGGCATGACAATAAGGCGTTGTGAGAATAACTTTTTTATTTTCTTCTTTAATATCACAGCCCTCAATAGACTGAATGAGAATCCATTCCTTGAATAATAATGTATGTATATCTCTTAAAAATTCATCCATAATAATCACCTCAACAATAGTATATCAGAACGATGCTGAAATGAGAGATTTTTTAAATATATTGAAAAATGATGCTAGATTCTTGTCAAAATAGTTTTGAAAAGCTGTTCATAATTAGAAAATGATGTTTCTTTATGGATTCTTATACTATAATACTTAAAAGAGATTACACTATAATCTATTGATATAGGAGAAAACATATGGGGAAATATTTATTTTTTGATATAGATGGTACTTTATTAAGTGATGTCACACATACTGTGCCACAAAGTGCAATAGAGGCTATTAAGAAAGCAAAAGAGAATGGACATCATTGTTTCTTCTGCACAGGAAGAAGTTATTTTATGACAAAGGAAATTTCTTTTACAGGAATAGAAGATGCAATTATTGCGAATGGTGCAGCAGTGATTCGTGATGGTAAACCAGTATTACAGAAAATCATTTCAGAAGATGTTGTAAAGAAAACACTTGAACTTATTGAAGAATTAGGTGGAGGCTATCAAATTATAGACTGGAAATATGGTTACCAGAATCCTTATACACATGCTATGTTTGAAGAACAGTTCAAAAAGAAATTTGATGAACCTGTTGAAGAAGTGTTCAAGAAAAAGAGTATGAAGACAATGGCTGAAACAGAGAATAATCCAATTCTTAAGATTGATGCGACTTTTGATACGGTAGAAGCAGCTGAGAGATTCATGAAAGAATTAGACCCAAGTTTGACTTTTATACCAGCTGGAGGCTATACATCAATATTTGGTGCAAAGGCTGGAGAAATGATGATTAAAGGTGTATCTAAAGGGGCGACTATTCAAAATTTCATGGAGTCTATTGGTGAACCAATAGAAAATGCCTATGCATTTGGTGATTCTACAAATGATATAGAAATGTTGGAAATGGCTGGTACTGCTATTGCAATGGGCAATGGGGCTGAATTGGCAAAGGCTGTTGCAGATTATGTGACTGATACAGTGGATAATGATGGAATATATAATGCAATGGAGCATTACAAACTAATATGATCTATTATGGAAGAGAATGCCAGATTTATGGCAATCAAGATGCTGATGTTTATATCTTCTGTTTCTTTCATGATTGCACTTCAATTGTAGAATCATTTACAAGAGACTATTGTCTCATTGCACCGGTCATCAAGGATTGGAATGATGAATTATCTCCTTGGGCTGCAGACGGTTTTGGCGGAAAGGGGAAGGAACTTGAAAAGTGGATTCTTTCAACTATGACTTCTTCTCATCATTATCTTATTGCGGGTTATTCTCTTGGTGGCTTGTTTAGTTTATGGATGTATGGAAGACATCAATCTTTTATAGGATGTATGAGTGCATCGGGTTCCTTATGGTTTCCAGGCTGGATGAACTATCTTCATACGATTCATCGAAAAGGAACTGTTTATTTATCTCTAGGTAGAAAGGAATCAAAGACTAAGAATAAACTAATGTGTACAGTAGGACAAAATACAATAGAAACCTACCATTACTTAAGCAAGAATAACATATGTATATATATAGAAGAGAATGGCGGTCATTTCACTGAACCAGGTCAAAGAATGATTAGAGGTTTTAAATGGCTTTTTGAAAATTTATCTATCTTTTTTGAATAAACTATGTTAGAATACACACGGTCGCAAATGCATTTAAAAAAATATGCGATTAATGCCCATTAGAAAATGATTTTTTTGATTGACTTATAATCTCGTTTTCATTATAATGGGTGATGCAGTTATAGAGGGTGATCAAGGTGAAATGGAATCGTAATTGGTTAGTCAAACAGAAAAATGGAAAATTTGATTTCGAAGAAACGATAACATTTCCTAAAGAAATGTTCTATAACTTATCTCGAATCAATGATTTGAAGGATGTGGAAGTTACAGGATCAGGCAACTTCAATAGTAGTGAAGAACGTCTTTATGTAACCTACCATGTTCAGGGAACAATGGTTGTTCCTTGTGCTATATCATTGGAAGATGTTGATTACCCATTTTCTATTGATACAGATGTTGTGTTTGCGTTTTATAAGCCTGATGAAGACGAAGATGTTGTAGAAGCAAGAAAGAATGTTGCTGATCTTACTTCTGTCATATTCCAAGAAATCATGATGGCTATTCCAATGAGAGTTGTGAAGGAAGGCGCAAAGATGAAAACAAGCGGCTTAGGCTGGAAAGTTATGGATGAAAGCGAAGTAGTCGCAAAAGAAGAGGATACAATCGATCCCCGTTTAGCAAAACTCAAAGATTATTTCAAGGATCAGGAATAAGGAGGTAGAACAAGATGGCAGTACCATTTAGAAGAGTATCAAGTACAAGAAGAGACAAGAGAAGAACTCATGACAAATTATCAGCTCCTGCAGTTGTTAAATGTCCAGAATGTGGTGAATTCAAATTAGCACATAGAGTTTGTGGTCATTGTGGTTATTATAATGGCGTTAAAGTTAAGGATGTAAAATAATTCCTTTGGAGAGATGAAAGTCTCTCTTTTTTTTATTTTTAAGAGGATTTTTAGCGTTTTGTGCTAGAAATCTTTTTTTTCTGTTTTATTTCCATAAATTTCTTGTCTGAATGTGGATTGTAAGTCTATAATAGTGGTAACAAGTGTAAAAAGGTGGAAAATTGTGGAAAGGTGTGGTGAGTAAGGTATGTTCTATGGCGAGTACAAGCACAATCTAGATACTAAAGGCCGTTTGAGCATTCCTGCTAAGTTCCGCGGAGAATGCGGAGACCATGTCTATATCATGAGAGGCCACGAAGGCTGCCTTGATATTTATACAGAAGAAGGCTGGCAGACTTATTATGAAGAGTTAAAGAAACTCTCTAATAAGAAGAAAGAAGAACGTGCTTATTTGCGTATGGTGACTTCACGTATGAATTGCAGCGAATTTGATAAATTAGGTCGCATCAATATTCCCCAGGTATTACGTACACATGCTCATTTAGAGAAGGAGTGTACTATTGTTGGTGCTGGTGAACATATTGAAATATGGGATACTGCCAAGTGGGAAGCATTCTATGATGAATATGATGACCAGTTTGATGAATTGTCAGAAAGAATATCAGAAAATGAGGAATGATAAATATGTTTGAACACTATAGTGTATTATTAGATGAAACAATTGATGCATTAAATATAAAAGAGGATGGTATTTATGTGGATTGTACTCTAGGAGGAGGGGGACACAGTTCTCGTATTCTAGAAAAACTGACAACAGGGCATTTATACTGTTTTGATCAGGATGCACATGCAATTGAGGCAGCAAGAGAAAGACTGTCTCAAATTTCGGATAACTTTACAATCATCCATGCGAACTTTAAGGAAATTAAAGCAAGACTTTCGATGGAAGGTGTTTATAAGGTGGATGGTATTGTATTTGATTTGGGTGTATCATCTCCGCAGTTTGATAATGCTGAAAGAGGATTTAGCTACAATACAGATGCAAGACTTGATATGCGTATGAATCAGGAACAGCCATTAAGTGCATATGAAGTGGTGAATAACTACTCTTACCAGGATTTAGTGACTATTTTATATAAGTATGCAGATGAGAAGTTTGCAAAATCGATTGCAAGAATGATTGAAAAAGAAAGACAGGTTAAGCCTATTGAAACAACTTTTGAATTAGTGGAAATTGTGAAAAAGGCAATTCCAGCACGTGCAAGACGTACAGGTGGTCATCCAGCTAAACGTACATTCCAGGCTATTCGTATTGAAGTCAATGATGAGTTAAATGTATTTGAACGTGCTTTGACAGATTCATTAGATTTATTGAACGTAGGTGGACGTGTTGCAGTCATCAGTTTCCATTCATTAGAAGATAAGATCACTAAGTATATGTTTAATGAAAAGACTGCAGTACCAGACTTGCCGATGGGTATGCCAGTTATTCCGGAGGAATATCAGCCTCATTTTAAGAAAGTAACAAGAAAACCTATTGTGGCAGATGAAAAAGAATTATCTGAGAACAGACGTTCTCATTCAGCTAAATTAAGGGTTATAGAAAGGATACGTGATGAATGATGAAAAGAAGAAAATCAAGATTTTTAAAAATGACAGAAGTGTTGCTTGCTTTCTCTTTTGTGCTATTTTTGGTAGGTAGTATTTATTTGAATTCTTATGAATCACAATTAAATGCAAATATCAAAGAGACACAGGATAAAATTTCTGAAGTACAATCAGATATTGATGCTTTAGAAATGTCTAAACAGGAATTGGCTTCTTTTTCACGTATGAAAGATGTTGCAACAAAGAAAGGTTATGATTATCAGCCTAGTTCTGCAGCTGCTGCAGTAGTAGGAGCTGAAGAATAATGAAGAAATCTAGAAATAGAAGTGGTCAGGTTGTTATACTTGTATTCCTTTTTATGATGATTGTGTTAGGAATCAATGTCTGTTATTTGTGTACAACAGGTAAGACAATGATCAGTAATGTCAACGTGAGAGACTTTGCGAAAAATCGTGGAGGAGGACAAGTGACTAAGGTTGTTCAGGCAGCCCGCGGTACTATTTATACAAGTGATAATGAAATCATCGCTTCGGATGTAAAAAAATATAAGTTAAGAGCAGTTCTTTCTGAACGTTATAGTAAAGAAAAGGTACCTGCTTATGTTCTAGATAAGGATAAGACGGCAGAACAGCTCGCACCTATTCTAGGTGTATCTAAAGATGCAATTATGAAGAGCTTAAATAAAAAAGCTGATTCAGTAGAACTTGGTGGGTGTGGTAGTAAGCTTTCAGCTGGAAAGAAAGCAAAAATCGAAGCGTTAGAACTTCCGGGTTTTAGATTCACCAAAAATAGATTTGCTGATACATACACTCTACAAGTGGTTCTAGAGGAGTGCTATACAAGTAAAGAAGTTCCTGCTTATGTTGTGGATAAGAATAAGACAGCAGAACTGTTAGCACCTATCTTAGGTGTTTCAAAACAAACAGTTTTATCCCGCTTGACTAAGAAAACATATCAGGTGGAATTTGGTAACTATGGTCGTAATCTTTCTTCAATCACGAAAGAAAAGATTCAATCATTAGGATTGCCAGGTCTTGAATTTGATGAAATTACATCTCGTAATTATCATTTTGGTGATTTTGCAAGTTATGAAGTAGGATATGCAGCTGTGGCTGCAGAAACAGATCCTTACAATATCGTTGGACAGATGGGTATTGAAAAGAGCTACAATAACTGGCTTAAAGGTACAAATGGTGAAAAAATCTACTTGGTAGATTCTAAACGTAATACATTGCCTAATGGTGTTATTTCTGACAAGAAGGCAGTAAGTGGTAATGATGTTTATTTGACAATCAATTCTACTCTTCAGACAGAACTGGATTCATTAATGAAAGATATGCAGGAAAATACGGATGCAACTAAAGCTTGTGCTGCTGTTATGAATGCGAAGACAGGTGCATTGCTGGCGATTTCTAACTACCCTTCATTTGATCCTAATAAACGTAATTTTTCAAATTATAATGATACATTCCTCAACGAAGCATTTGAATGTGGTTCGGTTTTCAAGCCATTTGTATATGCGAATGCTTTAACGGATGGTGTATTAGACTTAGATAGTAAATATAACTCAGGAACATATGACTATATATCTAATGGCCGTGTGATTGCAACAATTCATGACCATAATAGAATAGGATGGGGTCGCATTACTTATCGTGATGGTTTGTACCATTCTTCAAATACAGCTATTTGTCATATTCTTGCTGAACATACAAATATGTCCAGTCTTATTGAAGATTATAAGAATCTTGGATTATTCCAGACAAGTAAGGTGGATGGCTTGTCTTCAGGAAGTGGTGTAAAAGGCTTTGATGGTAAAACAAAGAGTCTTGAATATTTCACTACTGGATTTGGTCAAGGGTCTTCTATCACGACATTACAGCTGTTAAGAGGTTATTCAGCATTTGCGAATGACGGACGTACAGTAGAGCCTTATCTAGTAGAAAAAGTTGTTAATCCAACAAATGGTAAAACACTTTATAGTGCCAAGACTTCTTATTCTAAGAAAATCTATTCTACTGAAGCAGTTGCACAGATTAGAACACTTCTTTATGGTGTTGTTAATATTGATGGTTCTACAGGTCGTGATTATAAGGATTCATCAGTTGAAATCATCGGTAAGACAGGTACTGGTCAGATTGCGGAAAATGGTGCTTATTCATCTACAAAACATACACATTCCTTTGTTGGTATGGCACCTTATCGTGATCCTGAAGTAGAAGTGATTGTCTGGTTCCAGAATGAAAAGAGCGGTACAAATTATTCTGGCACACTTGTTAAGAGTATTATTAAATCGGCATTAAATATCTTAAGTAAAGATACTGAAAAGGTGAATACAGCACCTTATGTATTAAATAACTATATGAACCAGAGTACACAATATGTGGAAGGCATCTTAAAGAAGCATTCATTAACACCTGTTGTAATTGGTGATGGTTCTACTGTTATTGGACAGTATCCATCTGGTACAACTGAAGTAACAACAGGATCTAAAGTTCTCGTGTTAACAGATGGACAGAAATATACAATGCCTTCAATGCTTGGCTGGTCTCGTAAAGAAGCAGAAGCCTTTGCATCATTGACAGGTGTTGAAATTAAGATGAATGGTCTGGGTTCTATTTATGCTCAGAGTATTACAAAGGGAACTGAACTGAAACAAGGCACTGTCATTGAGCTTTATGCAAAATAAAGTGACATTGTATTTACACCCATATTATGCTACACTTGTGGGGTAAAATAGAGGGAGGAAATTTTCATGTTTCTATTAATGATCAGTTTTATAGTGGCATTAGCGCTCGTACTTGTCGCAATGCCTAAGGTTATACCTTACTTACATAAATTAAAGTTTGGACAGGTGGAAAGAGAAGAGGGACTCGCTTCTCATAAGAAAAAGGGTGGTACACCTACAATGGGTGGTGTGGTATTCATTGTAGCTACTGTGATTGCTGCTTATATCTGTCACTATCAGAATTTCATGAATCCTTATGTCAACTTATTGACATTCTCATTATTAGGATTCGGTATCATTGGATTTATTGATGACTATCTCATTGTTGTGCAGCACAGCAATAAAGGGTTGAAGCCAAGCTATAAATATGCAATGCAGTCAGTTGTGGCAATTGCATTCTATTTCTTAGCGAAAAAATTCTTACCTAATTTCTCAACAGAAATTATTATTCCTATTGCTCATATTAGTATGAATCTTGGATGGTTCTATCCAGTCTTTGTTTATTTCATGTTTACTGCAGAATCTAATGCCGTAAATTTAACAGATGGATTAGATGGACTTGCAACAGGTCTTATGATCATTGCATTAACACCATTTGTCGCTTTTGCAATTTTAAGCAAGAATATTGAAGCAGCAATATTTGGTGCTGCATTAATGGGTGGTTTGACTGGTTTCTTAGTATTCAATGCACATCCAGCTAAGATTTTCATGGGTGATTGTGGTTCTCTTGCTTTAGGTGGTATTCTTGCGGCATTTGCCGTCATCACTAAACAGGAACTTCTTGTGCTTATTGTTGGTATTGTGCCACTAATTGAAACTTTATCTGTATGTATTCAGGTTATTTCATTTAAGACAAGAGGTAAGAGAGTCTTCAAGATGGCACCTATTCATCATCATTTTGAAATGTGCGGATGGAGTGAAAATAAGGTTGTTGTCACTTTCTGGGCTGTCGGATTTATTGCTGGTATTATTGGATTATTGTTAGGGGTGTTATAAATGTTTAAAGGCAAAAAAGTACTTGTATTAGGACTTGCAAAAAGTGGAAAGGCAGCAGTTGAATTATTAAAGTTCATGCATGCTGATATCACTATAAATGAATCAAAGAAAAAAGAAGATATTCCTGAATATGACACATATGTGAGTGAAGGAATTGAAATGGTATGTGGCGGACAGCCAGATGAATTATTTGAAAGAGATTTTGACTTTGTAGTTAAGAATCCAGGTATTAATTATCATGCGCCATTTATCTTACGTTTAAAAGAACGTGGTATTCCTGTTTATACAGAAATTGAATTAGGCTATAAGGTGGCTAAAAAGCAGCATTATATTGCTGTAACAGGAACAAATGGAAAGACTACGACTGTGACTTTGATTTATGAAATCTTAAAAGCTGCAGGTCGCAAGGCACATATTTGCGGTAACTACGGTATTCCTTATTGTGAAGTTGTATTAAATGAACATTTATATGAAGAAGAAGGACATGATATCGTTGTTGAAATGTCTAACTTCCAGTTAATTGATATTGAAGAATTTAAGCCTGAAGTGGCTACTGTATTAAATTTAACACCTGATCATCTTGATTATATGGATTCTTTAGATGAATATTATGCATCTAAGATGCGTATTTATATGAACCAGGATGAGAAAGATTTATTTATTAATAATAGCGATGATGAGACTTTACAGTCATATTTAGCAAAGTATCCAGTTCCATCACGTATTGAAACATTTTCTGTCAAGGGACAGGGAGATGTAGAACTTAAAGACAATGCCATTTATTACAAAGGTCAGAAGGTTATAGATCGTGATGAAATCAAGATTGTTGGTTTGCATAATGTAGCCAATATGATGGTGGCTATTGCATCATGCGCATCAGTAGGTGTCTCACTTGATTCTATACATGATACACTTGCAGCATTCAAGGGTGTAGAGCATCGTATTGAATTTGTAAGAGAACTTGATGGAGTACGTTATTATAATGACTCTAAAGGAACAAATACAGATGCCGCAGTGATTGCGATTAAAGCATTTGAAAAACCTGTTATTTTATTGATGGGTGGTCATGAAAAGAATCTTGATTTAAAAGATGTGAGAGAACTGAATCCTCTTATTAAAACGTTGATCTGTTTTGGTGAAACAAAGGAACGTTTCTCTAAAGATATGGCACATCCTTATACTATTGTTGTAGATCATATGAAAGATGCTGTTTTAAAAGCAAAAGAAATTGCCAAAGAAGGCGATGTTGTATTGCTTTCTCCTTCAACAAGTTCATTTGATGAATTCCATAGTTATGTTGAAAGAGGAAATGTCTTCAAGGACATCGTGAACAAGTTATAGGAGTGGGTTAAATGAAAATTATAGTAAGTGCTGGTGGAACAGGAGGACATATTTATCCTGCTCTTGCCTTAGTTGATTATATTAAAAAATGTAATCCAGATACAGAATTCTTATTTGTTGGAACAACAGATAGACTAGAGTCTCAGATTGTACCTCAGATGGGACTTAATTATCGTGGTTTACATGTAAAAGGTCTTGTAGGTAATCCTTTGCAGAAGGCAAAAAATGCTTTAATTTTCTTAAAGTCTTTAAAGTCTTCTAAGAAGATTTTAAAAGAATTCAACCCTGATATCGTGATCGGGTTTGGTGGATATCCAAGTGCGTCCATTGTTTTAGCGGCAACTCAGAAGGGTTATAAGACAATGATTCATGAACAGAATTCCATCATTGGTTTAACAAATAAAATCTTAATTAAACGTGTAGATGAAATCATTTGCTGTTATGAAAAAGCTTTAAAAGCATTCCCTCAGGATAAGACTAAGCTACTTGGTAACCCTCGTGCTTCTGTTGTATCTGAAGGTGTACTTAAAGATGTGCATGATCTTTATAATATTGCTCCTGATAGAAAAGTTATGGTGATTGTTATGGGATCATTAGGATCTGCAACAGTCAATACAGTTATGAAGGATGCATTACATAAGATGGATCATAAAGATTATGATGTGCTTTATGTTACGGGTAAGACTTATTATGAAAAGATGAAGGAAGAACTTAAGGACTTAAGTCACTCTATTCATGTATTACCTTATATTGAAGATATGCCAAGCGTATTACATAGTTGTGATTTAGCAGTCAGTCGTGCAGGAGCTACAACTCTTGCTGAAATGACAGCACTAGGTACTGCATCTATTATTATTCCTAGCCCATATGTGGTAGCAAATCATCAGGAATATAATGCCCGTGAACTTGTCAACAAGGGTGCAGCACATCTTATCCTTGAAAAGGATTTAAATGCAGATGCATTTGTAGAAGTCGTTGATCAGTATATGAACAATGAGGAAATGCGTAAAGAATTATCACAAAAAGCACTTGCTTTAGGTAAACCTCATGCATGTGAGGATATTTATAAAGAAATTTTAAAGTTAACAGGAGGACGCTAATATGGATGTGAAGCAGGTATATGAAGATCTTATGTCTATGGAAGTAGGCAAGGTGATTGAAAATGAACCTATGTACAAGCATACAACCTATAAAGTGGGTGGACCTGCCAAGATATTCGTTAAAGCAAAAGATATCGATTCACTTATTCAGACTCTAAAATATTGCCGTGATCATGACATTAAACACATGGTTATTGGTAATGGCAGTGATCTCCTATTTAGTGATAAAGAATATGATGGTGTGATCATCTCAATGAAATCATTTGATGATGTTAAGATGAATGGCAGCACTATTGTGGCACAAGCAGGTGTTTCTATGATTGCCTTAGCTTATTCAAGTGCCAAAGCAGGATTATCAGGCTTTGAATTCATGGGTGGTATTCCTGGAGATATGGGTGGTGGCATTTTTATGAATGCTGGTGCTTATAAGTATTGTATGGCAGATGTATTCAAGTGCGCACGCGTACTTGATGATGAACTCAATGTGATTACATTAAGCAAGGAAGATATGGAATTCTCTTATCGTCATTCCGTATTACAGAAGCATCCAAATTGGATTATTCTTGATGCAACATTTGAAATGACAGCGAAAGATCCTGGGGAAATCCGTAAAGTGCTTGATAAACGTAAAGAACGTCGTATGAGTACACAGCCATGGAATTTCGCATGTGCAGGAAGTGTCTTTAGAAATCCAGATGAAAAACCTGCATGGCGTTATATTGATGAAGCTGGGTTGCGTGGTTATGAAATTGGTGGTGCACAGGTATCACCTAAACATTCAAATTTCATCGTAAACAATGGCTATGCAAGTGCTAAGGATATACTTGATCTTATTCGACTTGTTGAAAAGACTGTTTATGAGAAGTTTGGAGTTAAGCTTCATAAAGAAGTTATTTTAGTGAATTGGGATTAAATATGGATAAGAAGCCCGATTTTCTATTCAATGAATATGATCGCAGCCCATCACGTGAATTGATTGAAAAGAGCAGACGAAGAAGAAAAAGAAGAAAGCGTCGTTTGATGCTTATCGGTATAATTCTTCTAGTTATTTTAGGATATATTGTATCCCCATTATCAAAAGTCATGTCTATTCATGTCACTGGTAATTCTCAGCTATCAAAAGATCTGATTGTGAAGGAATCAGGTATTACAAATCATACTTATCACTTGTTGTTGAACAATGACACAATTAAGAAGAAGTTGAAAAAGACAGGGCTCGTTACTAAGGCGTATGTCACTCATAACATTTTGGGTGGTGTCTCTATTGAAATCCAGGAAGCAGGTTTAGTGGCTTATATGGAACTTAACAACAAGACTTATGTGGTGACTGAAGAAGGAAAGCTTATTGAAGTTGTTGAAGGTATGAATTATACAGGTCTTAAACAGATTCCTAAGATTTCAGGATTTAATGATTTAAAGGCAGTAGAAGAACTCGCAGGTCAGTATGCTTCTATTCCTGTTACTATTAGAAATGCTGTAAGTGATATCGTTTATTATCCAGAAAAGGGATATGATGAACGAGTAGCCTTGATTCTTGATGATGGAAAAAAACTGATTGTAGATATTGAAGACATGAAGGATACATTATCACCATCACGCTTCAATTACTCGGCTTATATGCAAAGTAAAAGGGATATTTGTGTATTCTCGTTTGAGGGAAGAAATTTATATATGACTAAATGTGAGTAAGAAATGACTTAAGTAGTCATATAAATGTAACTTGTGATAAGTAATCTATAAATCGTTTTCATTAGTATGTAATTATGATAAAATAAGATTATATATAAGGAGAGTGTCTATGAAAAGAATATATGCTGTTTTAGACATCGGTTCTACGACACTGAAGTTACTTGTCGCAGAGTTGATGAGCACAAATATTAATATACTCTTCACGAAAAAACTAGCAAGTCATGCTATTGAAGGTGGCTTGATTAAGAATGAAGAAGTACTGGTTGATGAAATCAGATCAATCATAAAAGAAGCAGATGATGAACTAAATACAACAATTACATCTGTAGCTCTTGTTCTTCCTAGTAATTATGCAAGAACATATGAATCTAAAGGTATTACCAAGGTGAACTCACCTCAGGATAAGATAGAAATCAGCGATGTTGTGCGTGCATTAAAGATTGCACAGCGTTTTGAAAAGAGTAAGAAAGAGGAAATTGTATCAACTATTCCTGTAAAGTATCGTTTGGATACTAAAGAAGTAGATCGTATACCTCTTGGCTTACGTTCAGCTTCATTGAAGGTAGAAACACTTGTGATTACTACAAGCAAGAAAGTATTGTATTCTTACTTAACGGCTGTAGAAAAAGCAGGATTAGATGTTATTGATATTACTATTGATGCCTATGCTTCTGCAAAAGAAGCATTTGATGCAGCTTATCTTCAAGAAGGTGCTGTGATGATCAATATCGGACATGATCATTCAACAATATCTTTCTTTGAAGAAGGATACCTTAAATACTTAAAGACTATTCCAATGGGTGGTTATACACTCACTGCTGCAATTGCGGATGCATGGCAGATTTCAATGGAACAGGCTGAGATTTATAAAGTGAAATATGGTACATGTGAAAATGATCTTGGTGAAGAAGATGTTATCCATACTACGATAGTAGATGGAGTTGAAAAGAACTATACTCAGAAAGATTTGGCTGAAGTATTACAGACAGCAGTCTGGGAAATGATGGCACAAATCAAGAATTGTTTGGAAGCCATCAATGATGGACGTACTTATGAAACAGTTGTCGTAGGTGGCGGAGGCGAACTGCCTTGCCTGAACTTAATCGCAACAGATGTTTTAGGTACACCTGTAAGATGTTATCGACCAGAAACAGTAGGGGCTAGAGATATGTCTCTTGTTCCTTGTTTAGGTATGTTATATTGCTTAGATGATCGTAAAGAATTGATTGGTGATGACCAAGTTTCATTGGTTCTTCCTGATCTATCTAGTACGATGAGTTTGAAAGTGAGAGGCTTAACGATGGCTAAGACAGAAACAACTCATCATCAAGGCAAGTTTAGAAAGTTTTTTGATTCGATATTTAATGATGATTAAGCGAGGGTAGGACAATGGATGAAAATTTAGACTTTGTGAAAGTTGCAAAAATAAAAGTTATTGGTGTAGGTGGCGGTGGAAATAACGCCGTAAATAGAATGGTCACTGATGGAGTAAAAGGTGTTGAATTCTATGTTGCAAATACAGATGCTCAGGTATTAAAAGGAATTACTGGTGTTAATAAGATTTTCTTAGGAAAGGATTTAACTCAGGGATTAGGTGCTGGAGGAAATCCAGAAGTTGGACGTAAAGCAGCTCAGGAATCAGAAAATGAAATCAGAGAAGCTTTATCTGATGCCAACATGGTCTTTGTTGCTGCTGGAATGGGTGGCGGAACAGGTACTGGTGGTGCACCAGTCATCGCTAAGATTGCAAGAGATTTAGGTGCCTTAACAGTAGGTGTAGTGACATCTCCTTTCACATTTGAAGGGCCAAGAAGAAAGAAACAGTCTTTGGCTGGACTTGAAGAATTACGTAAGAATGTAGATTCTATTATTGTTGTTTCAAATGATCGTCTTCTTGAAGTTATTGGTGGACGTCCAATGAATGAAGCGTTCAGAGAAGCAGATAACATTTTACGTCAGTCTGTGCAGACAATTACTGACTTAATTGCGATTCCAGCATTAATCAACCTCGACTTTGCTGATGTATGTTCAGTTATGAAGGATCGTGGAGATGCACTTATCGGTATTGGTATGGCTGATGGTGAAAACAAGGCTCAGGAAGCTGCAAAACGTGCCGTTTCTTCACCATTATTAGATATTTCTATCGCAGGTGCTAAGGATGCGATTGTTAATATTACAGGTGGACCAAGCATGTCATTATTTGATGCAAATGAAGCGTTTGCAACTATTCAGGAATCAGTAGGTGAAGAAGTCAATACTATTATGGGTGTTGCAACTAATGATCAGTTAGATGACCAGATCATCGTTACTATCATTGCTACTGGTTTTGAAGAAGATCAGCCTGAAGAAGAACCTGTTACTCCAAAACAGATATATACAGTGCATGGAAATAAAACATCTTCTGTCATTGATGACGATGATGAAGATCCATTACCAGGATTTATTAGAAATAGAAAAATCTAAGCTAACATTATGTTAGCTTTTTTTTACAAGGGGGATTTATTATGCATAAATTTGGTTTTATTGGCATGGGAAATATGGCAAGTGCTATTGCCCAAGGATTTGTAGAATCTGGTTTTATCCCAGGTGGACAGGTATGTGCTTATGATTTAAATAAAGCACAGCTTGATAAGATGAGTACTTTTGGTATAAAAGCCAAAAGTAATGCACATGAAGTCGTTTCTGAAAGTGAAATTATATTCTTATGTGTTAAACCACAGGTTATTGAGTCAGTTGTTTCTGAAGTGAGAGAAGATCTCAAAAACAAGGCCGTTGTTTCCATTGTTCTTGGTTATGACTTTGATAAATATAACACTTTACTAGATGCTTCAACAAGACACTTAACTGTTATGCCTAATACGCCAATGGCTGTTAGAGAAGGTATGTGCTTATTAGAACAGGAACATTCTTTAACTGAAGAAGAGTTTAACTATATTAAAGAAGCATTCTCTTCAGTAGGAGAAATCGAAGTTGTCCCTAATCACTTAATGGGAGTAGGAGGCGCATTATCAGGATGTGCACCTGCTTATATCTATATGGTCATTGAGGCGTTAGCAGATGGTGCTGTTATGCAGGGAATGCCTAGAAAGATGGCTTATAAGCTTGCAAGTCAGACGGTACTAGGATCAGGTAAGATGCAGTTACAGACTGATCTTCATCCTGGTGTCTTAAAAGATAATGTTACTTCACCTGGTGGATCTACTATTAGAGGTGTAAAAGCATTAGAAGATGCAGGTATGCGTTCAGCATTTATTAATGCGATTGAAAAGTCAATGAATAGATAAAAAGTAGTCTATAGGCACTAAAATAGTGTCTATAGACTACTTTTTATATTTTTTAACAAAAAATGAATAAAATCGCAAAAAAGGCCTTTACAAGCGAAATGAATGGTGGTAATATAAG
>NZ_JBHSEB010000040.1:0-30199 GCF_042651925.1 Catenibacterium sp. GCM10023432
GTATGCATTAATAGTGCACGTACGGTTTGATAAGGGGCTAGCCTAGTGATAGGTTAGCCTACTTTCTTTCCTCTATTTTGTAAATGATATTCACAAATTCAAAAAATGTAAGTGCTTTTCTTTGTTAACTGGATTTAAAGTACTCTTTAAATCATTGTTTAAAATTCCTCGCAAGACTATGATAAACTCGTAAAGAAAAGAGGAGGAAGCAATTATGAATATAGATGTTAAAAAGATTTTAGATCAGGCAAAGGATTCATATGATCGTTATTTCAAGGATGCACCGAAATTACCAGAAAACCCTGGACAGAATGTAGTTTTTGATAAAGAAAAGATGAAAGAAACTATCAATAAAAAAGTGAATCAGCTTGAAGGACATGTCAATAACTTAAGTAAACTTAAGAAAGAACTTGAAGATGAATCTGCAATGGTTCTTAATAACACATTCCCTAAAGATAAAGAAGAATATACTAAGACAACTGTAAATCAGATGTTAAAGGATTATGAAGAAGAAAGAAAAAGAATTGATGATTTAGAAAAGAAAATCAATGAAATCAAGAAATAATGGAGGAAATAAATATGAATACTAACGAAATTATTGAAAAAGCAAAAGAATCTTATGATCGTTACTTTAAAGATGCACCAGTTTTTCCAGAAAATCATGAACAAGATGTAGTTTGTAATGCAGAAGAAATCGAAAAAATTATTGAAAAAAAGAAAGCTCAATTAGATGGTCATGTAGAAAACCTCAATGCATTGAAGAAGGAAATCGAAGTTACAGCAACTGATGAATTAAATAAGACATTTACTGAAGATGCTGCTGAATATGCAAAGAAAGCTGTTAATCAGATGTTGGCTGATTATGAAGAAGAAAATAACAGAATTTTAAATTTAAAGAAAAAATTAGCTGAACTTAAGAAATAATACCAGATGAATACTGGTATTTTTTTATACCTAAATTTCATTCACACAATTTCACATTGTAAGGGAATTCATTTGTGTACGTTATTCACAAATGAAAAAATAGTGTTGTATTCGTATAAATTCTTGATTATTATACAACTGTAATCGGAAAGGGGGAGAGTCAATAGTATGAAATCAAACATAAAAAGCCTTCAGCAAGCTTCTTATACAAAATCCACTGATCCTCGACAAGTCAGCAAAAAGCGTCCAAAACCTTCAGAAAATCAAACTCCCACCTCCGATCACTATAATATATCTCTGCATGTATTATCCACTCAGTTGAAATGTGATGATAAAGATGAGCTTTATAAGATGGCTATTAGTAGAGCAAAAGATTCATTTAATCGTTATTTTAATGATCAAGAACATTTAAAAGACATTGATAAAAATAACGATATATTTATAAATGTAGAAAATCTAGAGAAAACATATGATAAAAAGAAGAATCAATTAATGGGTCATATGGAAAATCTAGTAGCAATAAAAAAAGAACTAACTGAACGTGCTAAAAACAGCATAGGACATTACTTCTCAAAAGAGAAAAATCAATATTATATGGATGAAGTCGATCATCTTTATTCCAACTATCAAGAAGAACAAAGACGACTGAAAGAATTTAAACAAAAGATAGAAGACTTAAAGAAAACAGCCTAAAAGCTGTTTTCTTTGCGTTTTAGACCTCTTTTCTCTATAATGAGCGATAGAGGTGAAATAATATGATCATTCATCAAATTGAACAAACACACTTCAGTGACTCTGAAGCGCTCATTATTCAGTTTATTCTAAATAGGGGTATGGATATAAAAAATATGACCACTAAAGAAATTGCTGAAGCCACTTTCACGAGTCCTTCACTATTAGTACGTATTGCGAAGAAAATGGGTTATGCAGGCTGGAATCATTTTAAAAAAGCATTCTTAGAAGAATTAGAATATATGTATGCTTCTCAGGATATTGATGCGTCTATCCCATTTCTCATCAGTGACGACATTTCTGTTATATCTAATAGTATTTTTAAATTACACGAAGAAACAATAGAAGATACAAAACATTTAATGAAACATGATGATCTCATGAACGCATTAAAACTTTTAAGAGACGCTAAGTTTATAGATATTTATACACGCCCTAATAAACAGCATCTTGCCCAATCATTTGCTCAAAAGATGTATTCTATCCAGAAACGAGTAGACACTGTTATGATCTCAGGAAATGACCTGATGCAGGCTTCTATGAGCGGTCCTGACCATTGTGCTATTATTATCTCTTATTCTGGAGAAACAACTCATATACTACATCTTGCGAAAAAACTAAAGAGTAAACATACACCGATCATTGCGATTACAAGTATCTCTAAAAGTACACTTGTTAAATTATCCGATGTCAGTTTGAGAATTTCATCAAGAGAAATGCTGAATACAAAGATTGGAGATTTTGCATCCACTGAATCTATTACCTGTATTTTAGATATTCTCTATAGCTGCTATTTCTCACTCAACTATAAAGAGAATCTTAACTATAAATTGAGCATTGCCGGGGAAATAGATGATCAGTATTCAGAATATGAATATATTGATGAAACAAAAATAAAATGATACACTTAGAACACGTGTTTTAATAATTAGGAGGCTAACCATGGCTAATGCTGTAGACATAAATAATTTGAGTTTTGAGTACGAAGAAGGTGCCAAAACGATAGATCATATTTCTTTTTCTGTACCTAAAGGCAGCTATACAGTTGTATTAGGTCATAATGGTTCTGGTAAAAGTACGATTGCAAAATTAATTATTGGGTTACTCGAACCTAAAACAGGAGACATCACAGTTGATGGAATGCATTTAGATGAAGAACATCTTTATGATGTAAGAGAAAAAGTAGGTATTGTTTTCCAAAATCCTGATAACCAGTTTATTGGTTCAACAGTCAGAGATGATATCGCTTTTGGATTAGAGAACCTATGTGTTCCTACAGAAGATATGGAAGATATCATCCAGACTTATGCCAAAAAAGTCAACATGACTGAATTCCTTGATCATGAACCTACTAAACTTTCAGGAGGACAGAAGCAGCGTGTTGCAATTGCAGGAATACTTGCAATGCATCCATCTATTATTATTTTAGATGAAGCAACAAGTATGCTTGATCCTCGTGGTAAGATTGAAATCAATAACCTTGTTCATGAACTCAACAAAACTCAGAATATGACAATTCTCTCTATCACGCATGATATTGAAGAAGCAGCTCTTTCTGATCATGTCATATTATTAGATAATGGTCATATCATTGATGAAGGTACACCTGAGAAAGTATTAACTCAAAAAGAAGAGTTAGAACGTATTGGTCTTGACGTACCTTTTGCATATAAGATTTCTAAAAAACTTCATGATTCAGGCTATCCAATCAAACCTATCATAAACAAAGAAAAGCTGGTGAAAGAATTATGTCAATTGAATTTAAAAAAGTAAATTATATATATGGAGAAAATACTCCATTTTCATATATCGCATTAAAAGATGTTTCTCTAAAAATTCCTCAGGGTTCTTTTACAGCTCTGATTGGTCATACAGGAAGTGGTAAATCAACATTGATTCAGCATATCAATGCCTTACTTCTTCCATCAAATGGTGAAGTAGATATTGATGAATTTGTGATTCGTGCTGGAGAAAAACCTGAAGTTCTAAAACCACTAAGAAAAAAAGCAGGATTAGTCTTCCAGTTTCCAGAATATCAGTTATTCGAAGAAACAATCGAAAAAGATATCATCTTCGGGCCAATGAACTTCGGTATGTCTGCAGAAGACGCCAAAGAACGTGCGCATAAGGTATTAGATCTTGTTGGCTTAGATGAAAGTTATCTTGAAAGATCCCCATTTGAATTATCAGGTGGGCAAAAAAGAAGAGTGGCTATTGCAGGTATACTGGCAATGGAGCCAGATATTCTTGTACTAGATGAACCAACAGCGGGCTTAGATCCACAAGGCGCTAAAGAAATGCTGGAACTATTCAAGAAATTCCAGGAAAGTGGTAAGACAGTTATCATGGTCTCTCATGATATGAACCATGTGTTAAAATATTGCGATCATGTTGTTGTCATGAATCATGGTGAAGTAGAACGTTATTGTGGGGTTGATGAACTCTTTAGTGAAAGAGACTATCTTGAATCAATGAGCATCGATTTACCTGTTATTACTGATTTCATTCAGGAACTCAATATGGGAGGTTTCCATATTAACCCATCTATCAAAGATATAGATGAATTAGTTAACGCAATAGGAGGAGAATACAATGGATAGTATGATTATTGGACGTTATCTTCCTCTTAACTCTTTTATACATAAAAGAGATCCACGTTTAAAAATAGGTCTTCTTTTATTATTCCTAATTGCTGTTTTCTTTGATGCAGGCTTTATCGGCTACGGCATCCTAGCTGCTTATGTCATCCTTTGCCTGATTCTTTCTAAGATTTCATTCAAGGATGTTATGAAGGCGATGAAACCAATGATTGTTATGATGTTATTCCTTGCTCTATTCAATCTTTTATTCTTGAATACAGGTTCTGTCGTATGTACTCTAGGACCCGTTAAAATCTATTCTGGAGCCTTAAAACAGACTGCCTATATTCTGATTCGTCTAGTCTTGATTATCTCTATGACAACTCTTTTAACAGCCTGTACAAAGCCATTAGACTTAACACTTGGTTTAGAAAAACTCTTTGGTCCACTCAAGAAGGTTGGTTTTCCAACTCATGAAATCGCAATGATGATTTCTATCGCTTTACGTTTCATTCCTACACTATTAGAAGAAACACAAAGAATCATGAAAGCACAGTCCTCTAGAGGTGTTGATTTCCAGGAAGGTACATTTAAAGAGAAAGTATCAGCCATTGTCTCTTTAATTATTCCATTATTCATCTCTGCATTTATGCGTGCAGATGATCTCGCAAATGCTATGGAAAGTAGAAACTATAACCCAGAAGCAACAAGAACACGTTACCATCAGGTGAAGTGGAATTTAAGTGATACACTTTCTCTTGTTTTCTCACTTGTTGTTATTTCGAGTGTTATAGCTTTGAGTTTTATACTATGAGAATAAAATGTATTGTGACTTATGATGGCACACACTTCTATGGCTGGCAGATTCAGCCAGATAAACGGACAGTACAGGAAGAAATACAAAAAGCCATTTATAAGATCACTCATGAAGAAGTCATAATTCATTCATCAGGAAGAACAGATGCAGGTGTCCATGCTGTAGGTCAGGTATTCCATTTTGACATCAATAAAGAAATACCTGAAAAACAATGGATCCGTGCTTTAAACAATTTCCTCCCTGATGATATCTATATCAAGGATTCATTCATAGTTGATGAATCCTTTCATGCACGCTATAGTGCAAAAAAGAAAGAATATCGTTATCTTGTTTCTACAAAGCCTTATAATCCAATAGAGAGACTCTATGTCTATCAGCACAATCGTTCATTAGATATAGGAGCTATGAGGGAGTGTGCAAAAATCTTTTTAGGAGAACATGACTTTGCCTCATTTTGTGTCTTTAATGGTCTAGGAGATACGATCCGTGTTATAGAAACAATTGATATACAAGAAAAAGACGGTATTGTAACAATGCGATTTATTGGGAATGGATTCCGTCGTTACATGGTACGTCTTATTTCAGGTGCACTTATACAAGTAGGATCCCACTGGCGTACAAAGGAATTTGTAGAAGATCTACTTAATTCAAAGGGAAAGAAGAAATGTTTATTTAAGGCAAAGCCAGAAGGCCTTTATTTACAGGAAGTTTATTATGAAGAAAATTATTAACTATCATACCCATACATATCGCTGTGGACATGCCTTAGGTAATGAATATGAAATGGTAGAAGCAGCACTGCATGAAGGTTATCAGGAATTAGGAATGAGTTGTCATATTGCTTTACCTCATTACCGTTCTCATCTTCTTCATTCACTGACTTCTATTCGTTCATTACAGGGATTAAAATCATGTATAGGTGCACTCTTAAGAAATGGCCCTAAGATGCGTATGCCTTATAATGAAAAACAAGATTATCTAGATGCACTTGATTACTGTCAGAAGCATTTCCATTATATAAAGATATATAAGGGATTTGAGGCGGAATACTTCGAAGACTATCTAGATTATTATCAGAGTCTATTAGACTCTGGAGAAGTCGATTATTTAATTCTAGGACATCATTTTCATAAGCATAGTATTCATGACTGTTACTATGGTAGAAAGAATCTTAAGAAGAAAGACCTGCTGCATTATGCTGAAGAATTAGAAAAAGCAATGGATACAGGACTTTTTTCCTATGTAGCACATCCAGATCTCTTTTTAATGGGATATGGAAAAATAGATGATGTCAGCAAAGAAGTCATCTTACGTATATGTAAGAAGGCCAAAGCAACTCACACACCTCTAGAACTTAATGCAGGAGGCGTACGTAAGGGTAAAGTGAAGATGAATGGGAAGGACGTCTATCCTTATGCCAATGCCTATTTCTTTCAGATTGCCTCAATGATAGGCAATGATATTATTCTAGGATTAGATGCTCATTCACCAGATCAGCTCAGCTACGAGATGTATCATTATCTAGAAAAGTTGGCTGAAGAATATCATCTTCACGTTCTTAATCACATTGAATTCAAGAAAGGAAAACAATAGAAAAATTCAAGAGAATTTTTCTTTTAATCATTGACAAAAGTGCGTGTGTTGCTATAATAAGATTGTTCTGTTCAAGGGATATTATACCTTGATACAAGAATGCATGAGTTTGTTTGTTCAGGAAACAGTCCGACCCTTATCAACGGACAATACGTTTCCCTGGATAAAATCATTTTAAAAAGACCCCGGTAAGGTTATTTTAAAAGGAGAAAAAAGAATGAGACAAACAACAATGGCTAAAGAAGCCACAATTGAAAGAAAATGGTATGTTGTAGATGCAACTGGTCTTACATTAGGTCGTTTAGCATCTCAGGTTGCTACAGTATTAAGAGGTAAGAACAAGCCTACTTATACTCCACATGTAGACACTGGTGACTATGTAGTTATCATCAATGCAGAAAAAGTAGTAATGACAGGTAAGAAGTTAGACAAGGTGAAGTACTATCACCATTCTGGATTCTTAGGTGGTTTAAAAGTTAAAACTGCTAGACAGTTCCAGGAACAGAATCCAACTGGATTCGTAGAAACTGCCATCAAAGGTATGCTTCCACACAACACTCTTGGCAGACAGCAAGCTAAGAAATTATTTGTTTATGCTGGTAGTGAACATCCACATGCTGCTCAGAAACCAGTAGAATTAAAGTTAAAGTAGGAGGAAGAATAAATGGCAAACGTACAGTACAGAGGAACAGGTCGTAGAAAATCTTCAGTAGCTCGTGTTATCTTAACACCAGGTACTGGTAAATGCGAAATCAACGGTAAGGCTGCTAAGGAATACCTTCCTTCAGACGTATTATTAATGATTGTTGACCAGCCATTAGAATTAACTGGTACAAAGGATAAGTTCGATGTAAAAGTTAATGTTAATGGTGGAGGTATCTCAGGTCAGGCTGGTGCTATCCGTCATGGTATCGCAAGAGCTTTACTTGAAGCTGGTTCTGATTACAGACCAACATTAAAGGCTGCTGGCTTATTAACTCGTGATTCAAGAGTTAAAGAACGTAAGAAATACGGTCTTAAAAAAGCAAGACGTGCTCCACAGTTCTCAAAGAGATAATATTATTTATCACTTATTACAAGAGACATTCAAGAACTCCCTTTTGGGAGTTTTTGTTTTACCTTAAAACTGAATTTTGAACCTTGCTAGACACTGTCTAACAAAACATATTAAATACTTCATACATAAAAAGGTAGTTTATATCTATTTCCTAAATCGCTACAATAGGGAATCGAGGTATTCACATCTTATATCTTATGTAAAGGAAAAGGGAAAATGAGGATTTATTTCATTGTATGTCCGTTAGTATTTCTAGCGGTCTTTGTAGATTCAATTGCAGGTGGGGGAGGTCTAATTTCACTTCCAGCCTATATGTTTGCAGGAATACCAGTACACGCCGCAATTGCGACAAATAAGCTATCTTCATCAACTGGCACTGTTGTATCGACTGCAAGGCTTATTAAGAATAAAAAAGTAGATTGGGGATTTGTACCAGGAACAGTCATAGGCGCACTCATTGGTTCTGTCGCAGGCGCAAATCTTACACTCATTATGAGTGATTCAATTTTAAAGATGGTATTAGTTGTTCTTTTACCAGTTGTCGCAATCTGTGTATTAAAAGATAAGAATATGGATGTAGAAGTTCCAGTTGGAATGACAAAGACTAAACAATATTTGATTGCGATTGTATGCTCATTTGTGATTGGCTGCTATGATGGATTCTATGGTCCAGGAACAGGCACATTCTTATTACTTATATTTACTAAGTTTGCGAAGATGCCAATAGATAAGGCGACAGGAAATGTAAAGGTAGTAAATCTATCTTCAAACATTTCAGCATTAGTTACATTTATCTTAGCAGGGAAGATCCTATGGGGATTAGGACTTGCTGCTTCATGCTTTAGTATTGCGGGACATTATGTAGGTGCTGGAATGGTTGTGAATAATGGTTCTAAGATTATTAAACCAGTAATTCCAATTGTATTAGTATTATTAATGATTAAAGTTGTATCAGGAATATAGTATTAAAAGGACTGAACCCAATAATGGATTCAGTCTTTAATATATGTTTTCTTATTGAGCATTCTTTACTTTATAAGAAAAATAAGATAATATAAGTTTACGTTGTGAGAGGACCTGCGCGCCTCTCATTTTTTATGTTAAAAGGACTGATCCTTATGTAAGGGGTCAGTCCTTTTCTAATAATATTTATTTCTTTGTCATTATGACATATGTCTCAGGACGTCTATCTCTGAACAATCCCCAAGATAAACGGTCCTCTTTCAATGCATCTAAATCAAACTCTCCATAAAGTATTGTTTCTTCCTGCTTTGCTGAGGCAATAATATCTCCTGTTGCATCCGCAATAAAAGAACAACCATAAAAATCTAAAGAAGAAGATTGTCCTGCATTTTTTTTACAAGGTCCAACTGTTTCTACTCCAATACGATTTGCAGTCACTACAGGCATTAAATTAGCGGCTGCATGACCCTGCATCACACGTCTCCAATGACTACTGCTATCAACATCTAAAATAGGTTCACTGCCAATGGCAGTAGGGTAGAGTAACATCTCCGCACCCTGTACGGCCATACATCTTGCGGCTTCAGGAAACCATTGATCCCAGCAGATGCCTACACCAATACAACCAAAACGTGTATCAAATACTTTAGAACCAGTATCACCAGGAGTGAAATAGAACTTCTCCTGATAAAAATGATCATCAGGAATATGTGTTTTTCTATAAATACCTAACACACTTCCATCGGCATCAATCATTGCTACAGTATTAAAGAGACGATCTATATCTCTTTCATAGAAGCTCACAGGAATGACTACACCTAATTCCTTTGCAACTTCTTTAAAACGATTCACGGCAGGATTTTTTTCAAGAGGTAATGCATAATCATAATAGTCATAGCGTTTTTCCTGACAGAAATACTGACGTTCAAATAATTCAGGAAGCAGAATGATATTGGCATCATTGTCTGCTGCCTCTCTTACCATCTTTTCTGCTTTATTAATATTTTCTTGTACATCTCGACTGCATGAAAACTGTAATGCAGCAACTTTGACTTGTCTCATATAAACCTCCTACTTTGCAGGAATTTGCTGTGTAATACAGTGGATATTACCTCCACCTGTTAAAATAACACGTGCATCAATAGGAATAATGTCACGTTCAGGAAAACATTCTTTTAAGATATCAACCGCAAGAGAATCATGTCCATCTCCAAATTGAGGTAATAAGACACAATGATTGCCAATATAGAAATTAATATAGCTTGCAGCCAAACGTTCTCCAACTTCTCTTGTATCTTCTCCCTCTTCAAACACATATCCTTTTAAATCTTCTTCAGTAATACATACAGGAATATGTGGAATAGGGAGCTTATGAATCTTTAACGGTCTTCCTTTTGCATCTTTTTGACCAGATAAGATTTCATAAGCCATATGACTTCTTATATATTGTGGATCCTCTTCATCATCAGTCCATGCAAGAAGCACTTCACCAGGCTTTACAAAACAACAGAAGTTATCTACATGTCCATTTGTTTCATCATTATAAATACCATAAGGAAGCCAGATGATCTTTTCTACATTCAAATATTGTTTCAGCTTCTCTTCAATCTTATCACGAGTCATTGTAGGATTACGTCCAGGACTTAATAAACATTCTTCAGTTGTAATAAGTGTTCCTTCACCATCTACATGAATCGAGCCACCTTCTAAGACAAAATGGCGTGCTTCATACAAGTCATCACCAAGATACTCACAAATATGATTTTGAATATTTTGATCATATTCCCAATGGGAATATAAACCATCATAACTTCCACCCCAGGCATTAAATTCCCAGTTGATACCTCTTCTCTCACATTTGTCATTAATCACAAAAGTAGGTCCAGTATCTCTTGCCCATGCATCATCACTACTTGCTTCTATAATATGAATATGAGGATGATCAAGTCTTGTGATAGCTTCGTTCATATCTTCAGAACGTACTATCATATATACGTCTTCATATGCTCCAAGAATATGTGCAATCTCTACAAATACATCTCTTGCATACTTCGCATTATAATTCCAAGAGCCAGGACGCCATGGATAAATCATCAAACAGCCATCCTGCTTTTCAAATTCTCCAGGCATACGAAATCCATTACTAAGACAATCAGTTTTTAAAATCTTCATAACCAAACTCCTTTATGATGCGACACTCCCCATTTTGATCCATAACTGCAATAGAAGGGAGGGGAATCCCATTAAATGTATTTGTCTTGACCATGGAATAAATAGCCATATCCTCAAAATAAAGCTTATCTCCGTCTTTATTTCATGATCAAATGAATATTCACCAATCACATCACCAGCCAGACATGTATTACAAGAAAGGCGATATGTATAGGCGAGTTCATTTGGTAATCCACTTTCTTTGAGTGGGGGGGACGATAAGGCATCTCTAACACATCGGGCATATGACAGGCAGCAGAAGTATCAAGAATCAGAATCTTTCCATTATTCTCTACAATATCCAATACTTCAGTTACCTTATATCCCGCATTTAAGGCAACGGCTTCACCAGGCTCTAAATAAACCTCTAAATCATAAGTCTCCTGCATATGATTAATACATTGAATCAATCGTTCAACATCATAATCATCTCTTGTAATATGATGTCCTCCATCCATATTCAGCCATTTCATTTGTGGTAGCCATTTAGAGAACTTCTCTTCCACAGCCTTCAATGTAGTTTCTAAATCATCAGAATTCTGTTCACATAAAGTATGGAAATGAAGTCCATCCACCATTTCTGTAATCTCATCATCAAAATCACGTGCACGAATTCCCATTCTAGAACCAGGCGCACATGGTTCATAAATTGCATGTCCAACCTGTGTTGAACATTCTGGATTAATACGTACACCAATAGATGTACCTTTCATAACTTCTGCATATTTTTTAAGCTGTGCTTTAGAGTTAAATACAATATGATCACATATTTCTGCAAGTTCTTCTATATCCTGGGAACGATAGGCAGGAGAATATACATGATTCTCTAAACCCATTTCTTCTTTTCCAAGTCTTGCTTCATAAAGACCACTTGCTGTTGTACCACTTATATATTTTCCAATAAGTGGATATTCTTCAAAACAAGAAAAACATTTCTGAGCCAGTAAAATCTTTGCACCAGTACGTTTTTCTACTTCTTTTAATAATTCTAAATTATGTATAAGCTTTGTTTCATCAATCACAAAACAAGGCGTAGGTAATTCATTGATCTTCATAGAACTAATCCACTAAAGTAGGATTTTCTACTACCTTCCAAGGAAGTCCCCATTTATTTAAAGCATCCATATATGGATCTGGATCAAATTCATCAGTTGTATAAACACCTGGCATATTCCATAATCCCTGTAATACAAGCATAGTACCAATCATTGCAGGCACGCCTGTTGTATAAGATACTGCCTGAGAACCAACTTCCTTAAAACATTCCTGATAATCACATACATTGTAGATATAAATACTTTTTTCCTTACCATCCTTAATACCAGTAAAGATACAACCGATATTAGTCTTACCAACAGTACGAGGACCTAAAGTAGATGGATCAGGTAAAAATTCCTTTAAGAACTGAATAGGTACAATCTGCTGTCCATTAAATTCAACAGGTGTTGTAGAAAGCATACCGACGTTCTCTAAACATTTCATATGTGTTAAATAACTTTCCCCAAATGTCATAAAGAAACGAATTCTTTTTACTTCAGGCATATTCTTACCTAATGCTTCAATTTCTTCATGATGAAGAAGATACATATCCTTTTCTCCTACTTCATCAAAGTTATATTCTCTCTTAATTGACATAGCTGAAATTTCTACCCATTTTCCATCTTCCCAGTAAGAACCTGGTGCAGATACTTCTCTTAAGTTAACTTCAGGATTGAAGTTAGTCGCATATGGATAACCACCATCGCCACCACCGACAATCAGGACGTTTCTCACATCAGGATGAACGGACATAGGTACATGAACAACCATTTCATTGTAGATAAAACAATCTTGTTCTGAAAATATAACACTCCCATTAAGTGTTAGGAACTTTCCAAACTCTGGTGATTGAAATACATCAATTCTCTGATAATCACTCTCACCTGAGAATAACTGTTTTTCAACACGGATATCAAACTTCACATGAGGTGAGTGAAGTTCTGAAAACCAAAATTCCATCTTCATTTGTCTCCCTTACATTTTTAGTACATTTAATGTTTTTAATGTAGGATCTTCCATCCCCTGCATTGAACATCCTTTTTCCACTGAATACTGGATATAATCAATAATCTCATCAGTAATCTCTTCTCCCGGAGAAAGGATAGGAATTCCTGGTGGATAAGCCATGACAAACTCACCTGATATACATCCTGGTGCATCACGGATTGGCACATTGACCTTATCGGCATAGAATGCAACCTGCGGTGAAACAGGAACATGAGGGAGAAGCATCTGGCTATCTACCTCAAAACGTTTTTCTTCTTTTGAATACAGACGACTAATTTCAGCTAAAGCTCCTACAAGTCTTTCAATATCCTGAATTCTATCTCCAATAGAGATATAAGCCATAATGTTACCAATATCTCCAAACTCTATCTGGATATCATACTCATCTCTTAAGATGTCATACACTTCAATCCCCTCTAGACCAATATCTCTTGTATAGACACAAAGCTTTGTGAGATCAAAATCATATACTGTACTTCCATTAATCAGCTCTTTACCATAGGCATAATAACCACCAATTGAATTGATTTCATCTCTTGCATACTGTGCCCCTTCACTTACCTTTGCGAATGATTGTCTTCCACGTAAGGCAAGATTTCTTCTAGACAAGTCAAGACTTGTCATCAAAAGGTAGGAAGCACTTGTAGTCTGAGTGATATTGATGATTGATTGTACATGTTCTGCATTCATGCCGTTACTTGTAAGAAGAATAGAATTCTGCGTTAATGATCCTCCTGACTTATGCATGGATATCGAAGCCATATCAGCTCCGGCTTTCATGGCATTCATAGGAAGATTGTCACCAAAATAAAGATGTGTACCATGTGCTTCATCGGCAAGAACCTTTAATCCATAACGATGCGCTACATCACAGATGCCCTTTATATCTGAACATATGCCATAGTAGGTAGGATTATTGACTAATACTGCAACAGCCTTAGGATGTGCCTGTATCGCTTTTTCTACATGTTTAACAGTTACTCCAAGTACGATTCCTAGTTTCGCATTGATCTCAGTATTGAGATAAACAGGAGTTGCACCACATAAGATGAGTGCATTAATTACACTCTTATGCACATTTCTAGGTACAATGATTTCATCACCTGCTTTACATACAGATAAAACCATATTCTGTACAGCCTGTGTTGTGCCTCCCACCATAAAAAATGCATGTTCAGCACCAAATGCTTCGGCAGTTAATTCTTGTGCCTCTTTAATCACTGAAACAGGATGACAGAGGTTATCAAGTGGTTTCGTTGAATTCACATCAATCCCCACGCATCGTTCTCCTAGTAAATCCACAAGTTCAGGATTTCCTCTTCCTCTCTTGTGTCCAGGAACATCAAAAGGTACGATTCTTTTCTTTCTAAATGTCTCAATCGCTTCATAAAGCGGTGCACTCGATTGTCTTTTTAAGTCCATAATCTCCCTTTCCTCATCATGTCTAAACAAAAAAAGACAGATGATTATTCATCATCTGTCAAATGTGTAAAAAATGTGATACATGGTACTTTTTTTCTATGCGAAACAAGCAGAGACTGCCTATTTCCTATGCATAAATATAATGTCACGTACTATATTGACCGTTCTATGAGATGATGTGCTTATTTCTAAGCGACGATTGTAAAGTAATCAACTCATAAAATTTGCGCTTTTAACGCAATCAATAATGTGGCTCCTAACCACCTTCGGCAACTGCCCCTGCCTGTCCGTAGGTTTTTAAATAGAGGCATATATTTTGCATAAGAACTGATTCGTTCGCTTGCAGTACTAACTATAAAGCATACTTTGTTTGAATGTCAATATAAAAATTTTATATTAACACAATCTTTAACCCATATTCATTTTTGATAATCAGTAATCTTCCAAAAGAAAATACTGATTATCAGATACAAAATTGTTTTCACAAAAAGTGCTAAGTAGATTGTTTAAGACTTTATAATTTTTTGAAAATATTATAGAATATGATAAATAATAAGGAGGAAAATGATGATTAGTATTAGAATCGCAACAGTAGAGGATGCAGAGTCTATCCAGAAAATTTATGCCCCTTATGTCCTTAATACAACTATCACATTTGAATTAGAACCACCGACAGTTAAAGAAATGGCAGATCGTATCAGTCATACTTTAGAAAAATATCCATATCTAGTCGCAGTAGAAGAGGGAGAAGTTATAGGATACGCTTATGCAGGGACATTGTATGATCGTCGCGCCTATGATCATTCTGCAGAATTATCTATTTATATCGATGATAGAAAGCGTCATAAAGGAGTAGGTCATCTTCTTTATAATGCTTTGATTGACTATCTTACAAGAATGAATATTACGAATCTTTATGGATGCATCACTTATCCAAATGATGCAAGTATCGCTTTTCATGAAAAATATGGTTTTAAAGAAGCTGCTCATTTCCATGAATGTGGCTATAAGTTTGATCAGTGGCTAGATGTTGTTTATCTAGAAAAGAGATTAGACAAAACGACTGAGCCATTCATACCCTTTAAAGAACTATGTTAATAAGAGAAGCATTAGAAAAAAGTCCAATGAATCCTAATGAAAAAAGATTAGGACAGTATTTGATAGATCAGGGCATACAACTAGAAAATGCGACAGTAAGAACAGTCGCAAAGGAAGTATTCTTAGCCCCATCGTCAGTTGTACGTTTTGTACAGAAATTAGGATTTGAAGGATTTAATGACTTCAAGAAACAGTATTTAGAAGAAATACGATACTTATCCACACACTTTCAGAAAATAGATAGTAATAGACCATTCTCCCAAAATGATAAGAATATAGTGATTGCGAATAAAATAGGATTACTTTATGATGAAACGTTGCAGGATACGATTTCTTTACTCAATCATGATACACTTCAGGAAGCCATCAATCGTATTGAAAAGAAGGAACATATTGCGATTGTCGTATCAGGTGCACAGAAGGGAATTGCCTATACCTTTAAAGAAAAGATGATGAAAATTGGTAAGAAGGTAGATATTTTTGATAGCACGGATGAAGCTTTTTATGAAGCATGTTATTGTAGCAGCAATACATTATTTATTCTTATCAGTTATTCTGGTGAAACATCAAGATGTATTTTTATCTGTCGTAAATTAGTTGAAAGAAAGTTATCCTTTATCACTATTACAACTTATGGGACTAACTCTCTTTCTAGTCAGTCAGACTGCTGTTTATATGTATCCACAAGAGAAAAACTAATTGATAATTTAGGTACATTCTCTTTTAATCTTTCTTTACTTTATTTACTTGATGTTCTTTATGCAGGTTATTTTAATACCAGCTACGATGAACATTTAGAAAATAAAACAATGACTTCTATGGAATGTGAAAACATATTTACAGATCATGGCAGAAAAACAGATAACCCAATCATCAAATAGAACAGTGTTCCCCAAAAACCTTTGAAATAAGGAACAGAAAGAGAACATTGTTGTTTTCGCTTACATTTTAATGTTTTCCTTATTCTTTTTACGTATAATGGTGTTGTCGAAGGAGGAACGCAAGAATGAATAAAGAAGGCGTAAAAATCGTTACTATTGGTGGAGGCAGCAGCTATACACCAGAATTAATGGAAGGGTTCATCAAGAGATATGGTGAATTACCAATCAGAGAAATCTGGCTATGTGATATCGAAGATGGTAAAGAAAAACTTGAAATCGTAGGAGAAATGGCACAGAGAATGTGGGATGCATCTCCTTATGATGTAAAAGTACATCTTACATTAGACCGTAGAGAAGCATTACCAGGAGCTGACTTCGTTACTACACAGTTCAGAGTAGGGTTATTGAATGCACGTATCAAGGATGAAAGAATTCCATTTTCTTATGGAATGTTAGGACAGGAAACAAATGGTGCTGGAGGAATCTTCAAAGCATTACGTACTATTCCAGTTATCTTAAGCATCGTAGAAGATATGAAGGAATTATGTCCTGATGCATGGTTAATCAACTTCACTAACCCTAGTGGAATGGTTACTGAATCAGTTATGAAATATGGTAAGTGGGATAAGGTTATTGGTTTATGTAATGTACCAGTAGGTGCTATGATGGATGAACCAAAAACAATCGGAAAAACATTGGATCAGTTAACTTACAAGTTTGCAGGTTTAAACCATTTCCATTGGCATAAAGTATTTGATGAAAATGGTCATGAAGTGACTAAAGACATCATCAATGCAATGTATGAAGGTAAAGATATGGGTATTCCAGCTAATATTCATGATATCCCATTCTTTAAAGAACAGTTATTACGTATGAATATGATTCCTTGTGGATATCATAGATATTACTATCGTGAAGAAGAAATGTTGGCACATGGTTTGAAGGAATACAATGATCCAAATGTTGGAACAAGAGGTCAGCAGGTACAGAAGACTGAACATGAATTATTTGAATTATATAAGGATCCTAACCTAGATCATAAGCCAGAACAGCTTGCAAAACGTGGTGGTGCACATTACAGTGATGCAGCTTGTGAAACAATTGCATCTATTTATGGAAATAAGTTAAGTCACATCGTTGTAACTACTAAAAATAATGGTGCAGTACCTGATCTTCCAGTTGATTGTGCCGTAGAAGTATCTTCTTATATTGGAAGTACTGGTGCACGTCCAATCGCTTTTGGTCCATTAGAACCAGCAGAAAGAGGATGGGTACAGTGCATGAAGAACATGGAATTATGTGTTGAAGAAGCTGCTGTAACAGGTGATTATGGAACTCTATTACAGGCTTTCACAATCAATCCACAGATTGTAGCTGGTACTAAAGCTAAACGTATTATGGATGAATTATTAATCGCCCATAAAAAATACCTTCCTCAGTTTGCAGATACTATTGCAAGACTTGAAGAAGAAGGCGTAACTATCAAAGATGATGTTGCAAGAGAATTAACTGAAAAAGGATTATAATATGCTTAACAGGCTCTTATGAGCCTGTTTTCTTATGTTATAATATATTTTAGGAGGACGAAGTAATGATTAAAGAAATAGTAAAGGATAATTTCTTCTTATCTCAGGAGGCAGAAAAAGCGACGAGAGAAGATTTATATATTGGAACTGATTTAAAGGATACTCTTCAAGCACATCTTCATGAATGTGTTGGTATGGCAGGAAATATGATTGGCTATAATAAATCAGTCATTATCTTTTTAGAAGATGAAAAGATGCATGTGATGTATAATCCTGAAATCATTAAAACAAGTGGTAACTATCATGAATGTGAAGAGGGATGTTTATCTCATGTAGGACAAAAGTCAGTTAAACGTTATGAAACAATCAAGGTCTCTTACTTTGATGAATCATTTAAGAAGAAGATTAAAACCTTTACAGGTTTTACAGCACAGATCATTCAGCATGAATGTGATCATCTAAAAGGTATACTCATCTAGCTTGGCTAGATGTTTTTTTATACAATGAAAAAGGCATCCCTGAGGATACCTTTAATTATGAATTGTGAGTGCACGTGTTGCGTTCATGACTGCAAGAATCATAACACCTACATCTGCAAATATTGCAAGCCACATATTCGCAATACCAAGTGCACCCAATACTAAACAGATGAACTTAACAGCTAACGCAAAGACGATATTCTGTTTTACAATTTTTAATGTCTTAGTAGAAATCTTCATTGCAAGGGAAATCTTTAATGGATCATCATCCATCAAAACAACATCTGCTGCTTCAATGGCAGCATCACTACCAAGACCACCCATCGCAATACCAATATCAGCACGAGAGAGTACTGGTGCATCATTGATACCATCACCGACAAAGGCAAGTTTTTCTTTGTCTGATTTATTAGCTAACAACTTTTCTACTTCTTCTACCTTATCTGCAGGAAGAAGTTCACTATGTACTGTATCAATGCCAATTGTATTGGCTACAAAATCTGCAGTAGAAGCACTATCACCTGTTAACATAACAGTTTCCTTTGCCCCTAATGATTTCAAACCACTAATAGCTTCTTTTGCATGATCCTTGATAATATCAGAAATCACAATACAACCTGCATATTTGTCATCAACTGCTACATATACAAGTGTACCAGCCTTTGTATAAGCACTATAACCAACGCCTTTTAACTTCATTAATTTCGCATTACCTGCAAGAATATGATGATCATTATAGTCTGCTTCTACACCATGTCCTGCAATTTCCTGAATATGATCTACAAGTTTATTATCGATTTTCTGATTATAAGCTTTCTTTAAGCTGACGCTGATAGGATGTGTTGAAGCACTTTCTGCATAAGCAGCATATTCAAGTAAATTATATTTATCAAAACCTTCGGCAGGTACAACATCAGTCACTTCAAATACACCCTTAGTTAATGTACCAGTCTTATCAAATACAAAGTACTTAACATCGGATAATGTTTCTAGGTAATTAGAACCTTTTACAAGAATACCGTTCTTGCTGGCACATCCAATACCACCAAAGAAACTTAATGGAATAGAAATAACAAGAGCACAAGGACAGCTGATTACTAAGAATGTGAGGGCTCTAAAGATCCAGTCACTGACATGGGAAGGCTGTCCCATAATAGTTAAGACAATAGGGGGAATAACAGCCAAAGCGAGCGCACTATAACATACAACAGGTGTATAATACTTTGCAAACTTTGTAATAAAGTTTTCTGTTTTGGATTTCTTCATACTTGAGTTTTCTACAAGATCAAGAATCTTAGAAACTGTTGATTCACCAAATTCTTTTGTTGTTTTAACTGTGATACGTGCTGTCATATTAATAGAACCACTATAGATTTCATCACCACAATGGGCGTTACGAGGCACACTTTCACCTGTTAAGGCACTTGTATTTAGTGTTGTATCACCCTCTACAATAATTCCATCAATAGGAACCTTTTCACCAGGATTGATAATGATTTCACTACCAATCTCTACATCATCAGGATCTACTTCTTCAATCTCTCCATCCACCATGATATTGGCATAATCAGGACGAATATCCATTAAAGCAGCGATATTCTTACGACTCTTACCAACCGCAATGCTTTGGAATAATTCACCAATTTGATAGAAAACCATAACGGCAGAACCTTCAAGATATTCACCAAGGCACATAGCTCCGATTGTTGCGACAGCCATTAAGAAGTTTTCATCAAATACCTGACCATGACTGATATTTTTAATGGATTTTCTTAGAATATCATGTCCAATCACAAAGTAGGGAATTAAATAGAGGATAAACTCGACATAGCCTGGTACAGGGACAATTGTCTTAAATACTGTAATTACAATCAATAAGACAATCGCAATAATAATTCTATTTAAAACATTCTTTTGCTTCTTTGTCATTTCTATCACTCCTTATTAAAGGAAGATTTCGCAATCATCCTCAACAATTTTACAATTTTCTCTTGCTTTTTCCATAACTGCCTGAGGATCAACATCTTCCTCAAACTCAACCTTTAACTTTAAAGTCATAAAACTTAAAGTGGCATCCTTAACACCTTCAGTATTCTTTACTGCTTCTTCCATCTTATTTGCACAATTTGCGCAATCTACATCTATTTTATAAGTCTTTTTCATATTATTTTCTCCTTTACTCTTCAATATGATTCATACCAATAGATAAAATACTTCTTACATGATCATCATCTAATGAATAGAAGATAACCTTTCCTTCTCTTCTAAACTTTACTAGTTTTGCATCCTTTAATACCTTAAGCTGATGACTAATGGCTGGCTGAGAAAGCTGTAATATAGTAGCTAAATCACCTACACATAGTTCACCTTCAAATAAAGCATAGAGGATTTTGATTCTTGTAGAATCACCAAATGTCTTAAATAAATCTGCTAAATCATAAAGATATTCATCATCAGGCTGATTCTCTAAAACCTTTGAAACAACATCTTCATTCGCATTTAAGAATTCATTTCTCTTTTCCATGGCTCCTCCTCATATAAACGTTTTTACATATTTAATTATATGAATATGTTTATACGTTGTCAATAGAAAAGCCGAAGAAATAAATGTTTCTTCGGCTTGGCTGTATGTATTATTCAGTTATTTCTTCAAAATCTGAAGCAGGATGTTTACATAGAGGACAAATAAAGTTTTCAGGAAGTTCTTCTCCGCTATATTCATAACCACAGATCTTACAGCGCCATTTACGCACAGGAGTTTCTTCCTTTACTTGATGTTCTTCATTCATATCTTTTACAATCACATCAGCAAGAGCTTCAATTTTTTCATAATCTGCATTTTTCATACGTGATTTAATAGTGAGCTCTTCACCAATATAATTCCAAGATAATGATTCAAGAATAGCTTTCATAGTCATTTTAGCACTTGGTGCCCATGTACCATTTTCAATTAAAACACATGTACGATTCTGTAAAAGATGTTCCTTGATTTCTACCAATAAGTTCTGCATAGGTGTGAATAAACCCGCATTATAAGATGCGCTTGCGAATACAAGATGAGAATATTTAAAACTTTCAGATAAGATATAAGATGGATCAGTCTTAGATACATCATACACTTTAATGTTGTGAATACCTTTTTCACTTAACTTACTTGCAAGAATCTCTGCTGCATTGGCAGTACCACCATAAATGGAACCATAGGCAATCATAACACCCTTTACTTCAGGTTTATAGGATGCCCAGCATGCAGTATGTTCTACCATTAGGTTAATATCTTCATCCCAGATAGGACCATGCAGTGGACAAAGCATTGAGATATCGAGAGTAGATGCTTTCTTTAAGGCATTAGTCACCTGTACACCATATTTACCAACAATATTTGTATAATAACGTCTTGCTTCATTCCAGAATGATTCATCTAGATCCATTTCACTTGCAAATAAATTGCCATGAAGTGCACCAAAAGTACCAAATGCATCCGCACTAAATAAAATACCAGTTGTAGAATCATAAGTCATCATGACTTCAGGCCAATGTACCATTGGTGTAGTAACGAAGCTTAATACATGATGTCCAGTTTCTAAAGTATCGCCTTCCTTGACAACTATAGCTTGCTGATCTACATCAAAATCAAAGAACTGCTTCATCATACGGAATGTAATAGTATTACCCACAATCTTTACATCAGGATAACGTATTACAATATCACAAAGTGTTGCACAATGATCAGGCTCCATATGATTGACTACTACGTAATCAAGTGTTCTACCATCTAGTACATGTTCTAAATTTTCTAAGAATTGATGAGCAATCGCTGCATCTGCAGTATCTAATAAGACAGTCTTATCATCTACTAATAAGTAAGAATTATAACTTATTCCATCAGGAATAGGATAAACATTTTCAAATAGTTCTAAACGTCTATCATTGCCTCCTACATAATAAAAATCATCACTTATTTGTCTTACATTAAACATTCTTTTTCCTCCTACCTAAAGTGGCTCAAAATCAGATGCCGGATGTTTACAAATAGGACAGATTAAATCCTCAGGTAATTCATCACCTTCATAGACCCATCCACAAATCTTACATACCCATCCTTTTTTCTTCTTTTCTGGTTTTGGTTTTACATTCTTGAAATAATAGTCATATGTCATAGAATCATGATCATTTAAGATAACAGCATCATCAAGTTCTACAATAAACATCGTATGTGTTAACTCATCCAATGTTTCTATAACATGACCTTTCATATATGCATTTGCATATTGTGTTAAGTAAGGTAATGAGTCTTTCAAATCATATATATCAAAACCATCAAACTTATTAACTTCTTTGCCGCTTTGGAAACCAAATCGTTTAAAGATATCAAAAGGGCATGTGATATCAAGCACAGATAAAGTCATATTCTTTGACTTCATCAATACATCATGAGTGTAATTCGCCTTATTCAAAGTCACTGCAATACGATAAGGATTACTTGTGAGCTGAACAGCTGTATTAATAATACAGCCATTAGGCTTATTACCATCATTTACACCTAATACATACAAACCATAACTGAGTTTAAATAATGCATTCTTTTCCATGGTCATACCTCCTCTTATTTATTATAAACGTTTTCACGCAAAAAAAAAACTCAGATGCATTATTTCTGAGTTTTTGTGTGGTATTTGTTTAAGATATCAGGGAATGCCTTGACTAAACGACGATGTGAATATTTCTTAATAAGATGTTCACGGTGACTATCCTTTAATTGACGTGCAATCTTAAAGATATCATCTGTTGTAATTTCATTATGAATATCTAGTTCTAGTTCATCTGCAAACTTCTTAAGATCCTGAGAGACTGTCTCAAGTTTTTTCGCAAGATGAGTGGCTTCAAGAAATGTAGTAATTAAGTCGCTTGTGAATAGTGTGATACACACAGTAGAAGCAATAACCATTGGAATATAATCATATTGAATAAGCATATGAGTCAGATGTGGCTGTACATTCTTCACTGCAGTGACAGAAAAGAAACCAAAAATAAAGAAACCTTCTAAACAGATACGACCATTTAAGTTGAATCTCATTTGAGAATAGTCCCACCATCTTGCATGGAACATCTTTTCCATGAAATAAGATGTGAGATATTCAATAAAGCATGCGACAATAGCTCCTTCTATAAAGATAAGAGACCAATCTTTAGAGATAGGAAATAAAGCACATACAATAATCGCACCTGATCCATAAATAGGAATGCAAGGTCCAGTTAAGAAACCACTGTTATGTATCTTATGACCTGTGGCGATAGGGCAGATGAGTGATTCCCAGATCCATCCACAGAAACTATAAATAAAGAAGGAAATAACCAGTATTGTCCAGTTATTCGCAAATGCATCTAACATATTATATTAACCTCCTTGTTAACATTTCACCCATTATAGCATTATAGGAATATAGAAACAAAGAAAACTATAATTTGAGCTTAACTTATTCTTTTTATTAAGAAAAAGTGAATTAGAATCAACGGATACATTTGCGATTATTGGTGCAACAATTACAGAAAATTTTGGAATTAAGATGCCAAAAGATAGAATTGGCTATTCTATTCTAGATAAACTGTTATAATAGAATATAAGAGAGGTATAAAAAATGAACACAAATGAAATTTTAAAAAAAGTAGACCACACATTATTGGCTCAGAGTGCCACTTGGGAAGACATTAAGGTGATCCTTGATGATGGAATCAAATATGGTACAGCATCTGCATGTATTCCAGCTGCTTATGTTAAACAGGCAGCAGAATATGTGGATGGTAAACTTCCTATCTGTACAGTTATTGGATTCCCAAATGGATACAGTACAACTGCAGTAAAAGTATTTGAAACAAAGGATGCTATCGCAAATGGTGTATCTGAAATTGATATGGTTATTAATATCGGATTCTTAAAAGATAAGAGATATGAAGAAGTAGAAGATGAAATCCGTCAGATTCATGAAGCATGTGATGGTAAAATCTTAAAGGTTATTATTGAAACATGTCTTCTTACAGAAGAAGAAAAGATCAAGATGTGTGAATTAGTCACAAATGCAGGTGCAGAATACATTAAGACATCAACAGGGTTCTCAACTGCAGGTGCTACATTTGAGGATGTGAAGTTAATGCATGATCATGTAGGTGAAGGAGTTAAAGTAAAAGCAGCAGGTGGTATTAGTTCATTTGATGATGCTGAAAAGTTCATCGAACTTGGTGCTGACAGACTTGGTACAAGCCGCCTAGTTAAAATCATGAAGAATACAGACACTGGTGCAGGATACTAAAAGTAAAGAACTATAATCCTTTATATAGGACTATGGTTCTTTTTTACGCAATGAAATAAAAAAACAGACACAAATGTGTCTGTTAAGTTCTAAATGGTGGAGCCTAGGAGGATCGAACTCCTGACCTCCTGCGTGCAAAGCAGGCGCTCTCCCAGCTGAGCTAAGGCCCCAAAGAAATTTTAAATAAACATGGTGGGCCTGAATGGATTTGAACCATCGACCTCACCCTTATCAGGGGTGCGCTCTAACCAACTGAGCTACAGGCCCATGTTTAACAGTTTTAGAAATGGTGGGCCTGAATGGATTTGAACCATCGACCTCACCCTTATCAGGGGTGCGCTCTAACCAACTGAGCTACAGGCCCATTTCTTGACTGCTCACCTATAATACCATGTAGAAGTAGACACGTCAATAAAAAAATAAAAAAAATATAGGCAAGGTAGAAAAAAAGTTTGATACATACAATGAAAATAAAGAAAAAATAATTTATCATTAAAATTGGTTAAAATATTACTAAAATTTTTACCTCATTTTATCTGGATTGTGATATATTAATTATTATAGTAATGTTGAGGAGGAAAACGAAATGGCTACAATTAAGGATGTTGCGAAAGCAGCGGATGTTTCTATCGCAACTGTATCAAGAGTATTAAATGAAGATAAAACATTGAAGGTTTTACCTGAGACAAAAGAGAAGATATTAAGAGTAGCTAGTGAACTCAATTACTCCTTAAAATCAAAAGAAAAGAAGAAAACATTTAATATAGGTATTATCCAGTGTTATACATTTGAACAGGAATTTAGAGATACTTATTTCTTATCTATTTTACAAGGGGTCGAGAAATATTTAAGAAAAGAAAAGATGGCTTCTACAAAAGTAAGATACGATGATATGAATATGAAGCAGGTATTAGAAGGTGTGGATGGCATTATCTGTATTGGAAAGTTTGAAAAGAAGTATCTCGATACATTTAGTAAGTTATCTAGTAGAATTGTTTTACTAGATATGGATTTGTCTCCTATCACAAATGTCTGTATCTCATTGGATTTTGATGACGCGATGTGTAAAGTAGTCAACTATTTTCATTCGCAGGGACATGAAACAATTGGTTTTATGGGAAGAAATGAATATGATGAGATGTCTTTACAAACAATTTCTAGAAAGAAAAGCTTTATTAAATATTGTGAATATCTAGGAATAAAATATGAAATATTTACAACCAATCATGAAATGACAGGAGATGAAGGCTATTCTGTCATGAATCGTGTGATTGAGGAAGGAAAAATACCTTCTGCAGTGTTCTGTGCCAATGATCCTCTTGCGATGGGGGCTATGCAGGCTTTATTAGATGCAGGAATCAAAGTGCCAGAAGAAGTGTCTATTATGGGATTCAATGATGTGGATGCATGTAACTTCACACGACCTACATTATCTACTGTCTATGCACCTTCAAGTGAGATGGGAGAGATGGGGGCTTCATTATTACATAGAATGATTACAGAAGAGGATATCAGCTATCCATGTAGAATACAATTACCATGTCAATTGGTTATTAGAAATTCATGCAGAGAGAAGTAATAAAACTTCTCTTTTTTATTTTAGTAAAATAATAAGTAAATTAAATAGTAAAATAATTAAAAAAATATTGATTATTTTACTAAAAGGTTTATTATAGTAGTTGAAGAAAAAACAAAATAAAAAAAAGAGGAGACCATACAATGAACCATCAAATCAACAGATTACTCAACTTTGCGTTACAAAAAGGCATGATTAGTACAGATGACTTGTACTATGCCGCAAATTTAATTTTAGATTTACTTCAGTTAGATGAATTTGAATTAGAAGAAATCGATGAAGAATTAGAAACAGCACAGGATATCATTGATCATATTCTTGACTATGCAGTAGAAAAAGGTATGATTTCAGATTCTGTGACTGAAAAAGATTTATTTGATACAAGACTTATGAACTGCCTCATGCCTCGTCCTAGTGAAGTGGTAAATAAGTTCAACACTCTTTATAATGAATCTCCAGAAAAAGCAACAGACTACTTTTATGATTTAAGTATTAGTAGTAACTATATTCGTAAATCACGTATTGATAAGAATATCAAGTTTAACCATTATGTTAAATATGGTGATATTCAGATTACTATCAACCTTTCTAAACCAGAAAAGGATCCTAAAGCAATCGCAGCTGCAAAGAATATCAAATCTACAAACTATCCTCTTTGCTTATTATGTAAAGAAAATGTTGGATTTGCAGGTAATATGAAGCATCCTGCTAGACAGAATCATCGTATTATCCCACTAGATCTTGCAGGTCATCGCTATTACCTACAGTATTCACCTTATGTTTACTACAATGAACACTGTATCGTATTTAATGAAGAACATCAGCCAATGAAAATTGACCACAATACATTCGAGCATCTATTCGCATTTGTAGATAAGTTCCCTCATTATATGCTGGGAAGTAACGCTGATCTACCAATCGTAGGTGGTTCTATCCTTACCCATGATCACTACCAAGGCGGTCGTCATCATTTTCCTATGGAAGATGCGAAAGTTATCAAGAGTTATGAACATGATCATGTACAGATAGATATGCTGTATTGGCCATTGTCAACTCTAAGACTTACCTCTACTTCCAAAGAAAAAATCATTGCTTTGGCTGATGTTATTCTTGAAAGATGGATTGATTATAGTGATGAATCACTAAATATCATTGCATATACAGATGGTGTAAGACATAACACAGTAACACCAATAGCACGTATGAAGGATGGAAAGTATCAGTTAGATCTAGTACTTAGAAATAACCGTACAACTGAAGAATACCCTTTAGGAATCTTCCACCCTCATGCTGCACACCATCACATTAAGAAGGAAAACATCGGCTTAATTGAAGTAATGGGCTTAGCTGTTCTTCCTGCAAGATTAAAGAATGAATTAGAAGATATCAAACAGTGTCTATTAGGAAATGCGGATTTTGATTCAAATGAATCATTACAGAAGCATGCAGACTGGTACAAATATCTTAAGAATTGTGATTACGAGGATGTTGATGAATTCCTAGAAGTTGAAGTCACTAAGAAGTTTGTAGCAGTATTAGAAGATGCTGGTGTATATAAAATGACTGATGAAGGAATTGAAGGATTCAGTCGCTTCGTGGAGGGCTTATGGTAGAAATTAAGAAAGAATTAGATGATGGCATTGTTGTCATCGGCTTAGAAAACAAGGACTTCTATGTAGAAGTCACAAACTTTGGCTGCACACTACTTAAAGCTGTAGTGAAGGACAAAGAAGGAAATCCATGTGATTGTGTATTAGGTTTCCCTGAAGTATCAGATTACCAGAAGAGAGATGGTACATATCTTGGTGCTTTGGTAGGGCGAGTATGCAACCGTATTGAGAAGGGAACCTTCACATTAAATGGGAAGACTTATAACGTTCCTATTAATAATGGTCCTAACTCATTGCATGGTGGTATTGAAGGATTCTCTTACAAGGTATTTGATTATGAATTTATAGAAGATGGTGTCAAGTTCCACTATGTATCTAAAGATGGTGAAGAAGGCTATCCAGGTACATTGGATTTCTATGCTTATTACACAATTGAAGGAACATCACTTCATATGCGCTATGAAGCAACAAGTGATCAGGATACAATCATCAATATCACAAACCATTCATATTTCAACTTAAATGGACATGCATCAAGTGTTCATAATCATGTATTAAAACTTAATGCTGATGAAGTAGGCTGTGTTGATGGTGATGGATTATATACAGGTGAATTATTAGATGTCTCAAATAATCCATTTGACTTTAGAAGTGAAAAAGTGATTGGAGACTGTATCAAAGACAATCATCCACAGTTAATCACAGCACGTGGTTATGACCATCCATTTGTATTTAATACAGATAAAAATCAGGCAGAACTTTATTCTCCAGAAACTGGTATTAAATTAACTGTATCTACTACTTATCCATCAGCACAGGTATATAGTGCAAACTACTTAGATGGACAGTTAGATAAATATGGATATACTATGCATCCACAAGATGCATTATGTATTGAAACAAGTTATTTACCAGATAGTATTCATAAAGAAGAAAATCCAAAGGTTATCTTAAACGCAAATAAACAATTTAAAGAAGAAACAGTATATACATTCGAGGTAACAAAATGAAAGCAAGCTTATTAAAAGAAGAATTTAAATCAAATAAACATAATCAATTATTAGAAGACTTATATGAAGATGCAAGTCTTGTAGATTATCAGAAAGATAGATATGCCAATGCATTAGATAAGTTCATTGAACTTTATGGTGATGAAAATGTCAGCATCTATAGTGCTGCAGGTAGAAGTGAAATCTCAGGTAACCATACAGACCATCAGCATGGTTGTGTATTAGCCGGTTCTATTAACTTAGATGCCATTGGTGTAGTCGCTAGACAGGATGATGTAATCAATGTTGTATCTGATAGCTTTAATATTAAGCCAATCTATTTAAATGATCTAGATAAGAAGGATGAAGAAGAAGGTACTTCAGAAGGACTAATCAGAGGTGTTGTCTCTAAACTTAAAGAACTAGGCTACAATATCGGTGGTTTCAAGGCATTCATTACAAGTGATGTATTAGTAGGTGCTGGTTTATCTAGCTCAGCTGCTTTTGAAACAATCATCGGTACAATCATTGATGGCTTATATAACGATATGAGCATCGATATGGTCACTATCGCAAAAGTAGGACAGTATGCTGAAAATGTCTATTTTGGTAAGCCTTGTGGATTAATGGACCAGTGTGCATGTGCCGTTGGTGGACTTATCTCTATCGATTTCAAGGATACAGAACATCCTGTTGTAAATCATGTGGATGTAGACTTCTCTAAATATGATCATAGCTTATGTATCGTTGATACAAAGGGAAGCCATGCAGATTTAACAGATGCTTATGGTGCTATCCCCACTGAAATGAAGGATGTTGCTCATTACTTTGGTAAGGAATTCTTAAGAGAAGTAGATGAAAAGGAATTCTTTGATCATCTTGCTGATGTCAGAGCATCCGTTAAGAATGATAGAGAAATTCTAAGAGCTATTCATTTCTTCAAGGAAAATGCTAGAGTACCTCAGATTGTAGAAGCATTAAACAATGATGACTTTGACTTATTCAAGAAGTTAATCAAGGAATCTGGTAACTCAAGCTATAAGTTCTTACAGAATGTTTATGCAGACTTTGATTATAAGCATCAGGCAGTTTCTGCAGGTCTAGCATTAAGTGAAATCGTATTAGGAGACCATGGTGTATCTAGAGTACATGGTGGTGGATTCGCAGGTACAATTCAGGCATTTGTAGAAAATGACTTTGTTCCAGAATATAAGAAAGAAATTGAAAAACTATTTGGCGAAGGCAGCTGTCATGTACTTAAGGTAAGAAAATTAGGTGGCTGCAAAGTTATGGAGGAATAAATATGAATGTATTAGTCACAGGTGGTGCAGGTTATATTGGTAGTCATGTCTGTGTAGAATTACTACAGAGCGGACATGATGTTGTAG
>NZ_JBHSEB010000041.1:0-22939 GCF_042651925.1 Catenibacterium sp. GCM10023432
TAAATTATTCAAACTTGTTTTTAAGTTCGTCTTTTTTTATACGTTTTGATTGATTTTTGTTTCACACTTTTACCTCCATATAGATTTATTTTACCATAAATCACCTTAATAAGGCTATAATTTATCAACTATCACTTGTGTTTATATCTAAAATTAATGTAATATATACTGTATACGTAAGGAGTGAGGTAAATAAATGAATAGAGACGTAACATATAAGGATAGTTTACTATTTCACATTAGTACAATGAAGATCCTTTGTCCTGTATTTGGTATTATCATGTTAATTCTTGGCTTTATAGAAGCAAAAGACGGTTATTATGTGATTACAGGGCTTGGTGTCATTGGGCTTCTACTTATGATTTATATCACTTTAAAGGTGAACAAGAAGAAGACTTTCTCTTATATGATGACTGAAGATGATATTACTTTTAAAGAAGGTAATAATGAAAAAAAGTATGCTTATGAAGACATTACTAAACTAGTAGATGATGGTAAGACACTCACTATTTATTCTAAAGAAGGAGTGATTGCACAGCTTTCTTCATTAGAATTTGAAGTGGCTGATTTAGCTGAATTAGTTGAAGAATGTACTGACCATAAGATCCCTTATGAAGATATTGAAGGTTCAAAGGAAGCACCTAGTCGTATGCCTTCTGTATCAGTTACTAAACCAGTGATGCTTGTATTAACACTTATCCAGTTAGTGTCATTATTGGCTGGTATGATTGGTGCACTTGATTCTCTTGTTGTGAGTGGATTGATTTCTATCGTTATCCCAGTACTTGCAGGTATTTACTACTTAGGTCTCACTGCTGAAGGAAATCAGTCAGCAATCAAAGAATTGTATGGATTGTTCTTCTGTAACTTTATTATCCCTACTATTACAGGATGGTTAGTTCTATTTACAAAATATGCAATGGAAAATACAAGACCTGTTATTTATGCATCAATTATTGTATTCTTAATTATCTTTGTATTCTATCGCTGGATTGGTGAAAAAGCTGGATTACCTAGAGATGCATTATTTACATGTTTCTTAGTGATCTTCATTCCTCTCGCATTATGCTGGATTAATGATCCTCTTGCAAAAGTAACTGCGACTGAAGAATGCATTATTACTAAGACAGAACATTATACAACTAAGTTTTCACAGGTCTATCATTTCACTGTAAAAACAGGTAAAAAGAAATTTACTTATCGTGCTACCGCAAAAGAATTTAAACAGTATAAGAAAGGTGATACAATCACTATTACCACTAAAACTGGACCTTTCGCAGTCAGCTATAAAGAAATCAAGAAATAGGCAGATGCCTATTTCTTTTTTAATGCAAAAAAATAGAGTTCCTTTATAGGAAACTCTATTTTAATCTTTGTGAATAAACGAATTGATACAATCCACTAATTCGTCAAATTCCACAATAATCTTGTCTAAATATTCCTTTCCGGCTGGTTCTAGGTGATAATACACTCTAGCTTTATTGTGGTAGATGACTGTATTGCTTGAAATATAGCCGTTTTCAATAAGTTTGTAGATAATAGGATACATTGTACCATTCTTTGGTTCAATGCGACCCTTAGATTTTTCTGCAATCTCTTTAGTTAATTCGTACGCATATTGATCTTTTTCTTTCAATAAGCTTAAAATCATTAAATCGAGTTTAAATAAATAGTTTGAAGTCTTTGCCATAATTAATCACCTACAATAAGACTATCAAAAATTAGAAGCGTTTTCAATACATTTCAATAATAAAATGACGCATTTTTGCACCAAACTGTAGGTTCTTGCTGTTTTTTAATAAAAAAGTGAACATTTTAAATAATAGTACACAAGAAAAAAACTCACTTAAGAGTTCTTTTTCTTACCATATCAATATACTGGTCTTCATGAAGGATTCTGATATCCTGGCCTTGTCTTGATAAAGTGATGGCTTTTTTAATCTTCTTATTGCCTTTTTGATATCTTGTCTGCTGGTAGTCCTTTTTACCTATAACGAGATATTTTGTCTGAGTTGTTACATGGAATGATGTTATCATACCATCCTGTTCTACGAATGATTCTATTTCTTGTTTTGTATGGGCAAGTTTACCTGTAAATGCGACTGTTTCTTTCTGAATTCCCATCTTCACTTCCTGTACCTTATCACTTGATACAAGAGGTTCAATAGATGAACTTGTCATACGTCCTAAAGGTACATTTTCCTTCTCATGAAGTTCCTTAAGACTTGTATAGTGATGTTCTTCCATCATCTTCTTTAATAGCTCTGCACAAGCCAATGAATCAGCCAATGCATTATGCGCATTTTCGAGATCAACAGAATAAAAGTCACACAGAGAACCTAAACCATACTTCTGTAATTCAGGATGAAATAGCTTTGCAAGAACTAATGTACATGATAAATAACAGGTAGGCTTTCTTATACGGAATCTTCTAAAGACGGCTAGCAAGTGATTGAGATCTGATTGGATATCATGAGATATCACGATACTGTTTTCAAAATACTTACTGATCTTAGGCCATATTTCTGGGAATGTAGGTTCTTTCTTTAAATCCTGTGGTCTTATTTTATGAACCTTATAGCGATAAGGATCAAAAGTCAATTTAGGAGGCCTAATAAGTGAATAGAATGTTTCCTTCACTTTCATATCCTCTAGCACAACTATACCTATAGAGCAGACGCTCACAGGATCATTATTCAATTCTTCAATATCAAAAATAGTTATTTTTTCACTCATTCAATTCCCACTGCTTTCTTGGCAAGCTGATCTGCCTGTTCATTATAGAAGTCACCTGTATGCGCTTCTACCTTCATAAATACTATAGGCAACTTTTGACGATACTCAGCCATTTGACTCGCATAATACTGTGTCAGTTTCTTATTAGCTTTCCATTCTCCAATAGCCCATTTTTCAATCCCCATATAATCATAATAAATCACAATACCATCATATTCAGGATGTTCTACTGCATACTTTACTGCAGCTAAAGCTCCAAATATTTCTCCTGCAACATTACGACTCGATAAGCATTCCTCATTATCTCCATGTCCATAAAGACGTTTGATGACCTGCTGTCCATCAATTAAAACAGCACCATAGCCATATACTTTCTTTTTTGCATTAAAAGAACCATCTACATAAGCAATTAACCCATGTTCCATTTGAGGCATTTCCTTTTTGTCAGAGATGAACTCTTCTGCTTCCTTGCGTGATGTAAAGGACTTATAAGACGCATTCTTAAAGCCATGAATCTGCTTCTGGCATTCTGCCCATGAATTATAAATACCTGGTTCTCTTCCGTTTTTTACGGCATAATATTTCATTTTTATCACCTACCCCATAATAATGAAAACAACAGGGCTTGTCTAGTTAATTATGCAAGTTCACAAAAACAATTTACTATGTTAAAATGAAAGAAATAAACAAAGTGAGGTTATTTTATGTTGATTGAAAAGAGATTTTTGAAATATGTGAGTTTTGATACACAATCTGATGAATCTTCCACAACATCTCCTTCTACAGAAAAACAATTTGATTTGGCTGATTTCTTGAGTGAAGAAATGCAGATTCTTGGTGTAGATGAAGTAGAAAGAACAGATCAGGGAATTGTATACGGTAAGATTTATAGTAATACTGATGAACCTATAAAAGCTATTGGATTTATTGCACATATGGATACTTCTCCAGATGCAAGTGGACATGATATTCATCCACGTATTATTCGTTCTTATCCAGGAGGACGTATTATTCTTAATGAAGAAAAAAAGATGTATTTAGATCCAGAAACAAATCCTGAATTAAAAGGGCTTGTGGGTGATGATTTAATTACAACTGATGGAACTACACTTCTTGGTGCTGATGATAAAGCAGGTGTGGCTATTATCATGAGCATGGTAGAGTATATCTGCCAGAATAGAGATTTTAAGCATGGAGATATCTGTATTGCCTTTACACCTGATGAAGAAGTAGGTAGAGGTACTGAAAACTTTGATGTTAAGAGATTTGGTGCTGATTATGCTTATACAGTAGATGGTGGCAGAATCGATGAATTCAGTTTTGAAAACTTCAATGCCTATAAAGCAGATGTCACTATTACAGGTAAGAGTTATCATCCAGGTGATTCTAAAGGCAAGATGGTCAATGCCCTTACTCTAGGTCGTCAGTTTGATACAATGCTTGGTGATAATAAGCGTCCTGAAGCGACTGAACATAAAGAAGGCTTCTATCATCTTCATCATATGGAAGGTGATGTTTCTACCACTAAGATGACTTATATACTAAGAGATCATGATATGGATAATATGCATGATATGATTCATACAATGCAGTTAGCTGCTTCTTATTTAAATCAGGTCAATCATGGTCATTATATTGATATTGATTTCACTTTACAGTATAAGAATATGATTGAAGTTATCAATAAGACACCTGATATTGTATATAAGGTAAAACAGGCAATGATTAATATAGGACTTGATCCTATTGCTTCTCCTATTAGAGGTGGTACTGATGGAGCTAATTTAAGCTTTATGGGACTTCCTTGTCCTAACTTAGGTACTGGTGGATATAACTATCATGGTCCTTATGAATTCTGTAGTATTAATTCTATGAAAAAGGGTGTTAAGTTGCTTCTTGAATTGATTAAGGAGGCATAATATATGAAGTGTTTATTTATTATTAATCCTTCTAGTGGTACACATGCGTTCCAGAAGTCTATTGACAAGTTTATTGGTCAGTTAATACTTCATACTAACGTGAATACAATTGATACTTACTTCACAAGAGGAAAGAATGATGGATTAGAACGTGCAGCAAGATTAACTAGAAATGAATATGACTTTATTGTAGCCGTAGGTGGAGATGGTACAATTAACGAAATCATTACAGGACTTATTAAAAGTGAATCTAAGATTCCTCTTGCAATTTTAGCAGCAGGCACTGTGAATGACTTTGCTACTTATCTAAATCTTCCTAATACTCCAGAAGCATTCCGTGATATGATTGCCCGTTTCAAGACAAAGAAGATTGATGCAGGTTATGTAGATAATCATTGTTTTGCGAATGTATTAAGTGGTGGTATGTTTAGTGATATTGGATTCCTTGTCACTAAAGAGGAAAAGAAGAAGTTTGGTCCTCTTGCCTACTATATTAATGGATTGAAGATGTTACCTGAACAGTTAGGCTTATCACTTCATCTCAAAGTAAAAGCAGATGAAATTGAGTTTGAAGAAGATGCCGCATTATTCATGATTACGAATAGTTCTCATGTTGGAGGATTTTCAGGAGTGACTCCTTATGCTTCTACAAGTGATGGTAAGTTAGATCTTATTATTATTAAAAAAGGCAATGTCGCTGAACTACTTAATGTCTTCATGGATTATAAACGTAATCTTCATCCACAGAATCCTATGATTCATTATGTCCAGGCAAAGGATATTACAATCAGTTGTGATGAGGATATTGTCTATGATATTGATGGTGAAAAGGGACAGACTTTCCCTGTTCATGTTAAATGTTTAAGACATGCTTTTTCACTCATTATTCCAGATCATGATGAAAAATAAACACAAAGAGGAAAATCGATTTTGATTTTCCTCTTTTTAGTTCATGATGTTAAGTTGTTTTTTTCTTTGTAAAGAACTTGATACTTCTATAGATATAGTAAGCGAGTGCGGCACCTGCCATATAATAGAAGAAATCAGTGATATCAAAATATCCTCTTAATGAAAGTAATTTCGCTAATTCGAAAATAAAGCTGGCACCTAGAATAAATGTGATTAACTGTCCTAATGTACAATCCTTCTTGATCACATAATACAATGCGACTGGCATCACTAAGAATATCTTCACAATCACATTCATCTGCAACGCCTGATAGTTTGTATTAGGATTATAATAGAATGGAACAAGATTAGTCGCATTGGCTATTCTAGAGAAGTAAGGTGTACTATTACTTAGAATAGGTCTTTTCTCTAATATAAATGCGATAAAAACAAGTAAGTAGAATACGATAATACATGATTTAAACGATAGGGCCTTTTTCATAATTTCTCCTGTTAATATGATCATGAACTATTTGACTATCTTCACTACTTATTACTACAAGATAATTATATACTAAAAAAAAAAAAGAAAATCTGATAAAATCAGACTTTCTGTGCATTTTTTCCCTCTTCTACTAATTTATTCAATAAAGCCACATACTCTTCAAACTGTGTTCTACCTCCATCAGTCAAATGATAAGTTGTCTGTGGTCTGTTATTTACAAATTCCTTTCTCACTTCCATAAATCCTTCTTGAATAAGCTTTTTAGTATGTGTTGTCATATTCCCGTCTGTACAACCTAGAATCTCTTTCATCTGTTTATAAGTGAGATCTTCAATACTTAAACTGGCAATCATTTGAATTCTTATGTGCGATTCAAATACCTTTGATGTATTGTTCATAACGTTTTCCATTAGATTTCCTCCCTAGCATCAATAGAATCAGCATTTCCAACATGCATTAATTTCTGGTTGTTTAGTATATTTTCAAAATATATAATTATTATACAATTTATATCAATAAATTTGAAGTCTATGAACAATAAAAAAATAGAAATCATCAATAATTTCTACTTTTTTAGAAGGTTATAGAGATTATAAATCATGATTACTGTCGTAATCACAATTAAAGAAATATTGTTATATGTGAATTGTGTAATCACATTCGTATAAAGATGGTTCTGAATAATCGCAGAATATTGGTCAAATAATAAAAATAATCCAATTACTGCATAAACACCACTGATAATCTTTGTGATATTGTTCTTAGCTGCCATCACAAACATTAAAATAAAACATATCGCAATTAAGATATTTGTGATAATTGAAAATGATACAGCTGTAGAATAATTCTGATTATGAGTCAGTAATGTAAGTGCCTGCTGGAATTTCTGTACGTATTCTGTCGATGAAGTTTGAATAATATAAAGCGCTATAGGAGTTGCCCCATAGATAATTGATTTAGTCGTATCTTTCATAGTCTTTCCCCTTTTATAAGTATTTTAATCTATTTTAATGTAAGTTACAAGACTCCTATTAAGTTGTCATAATTCTGCTTTCAAATATACTTTTTTTAAAATAGTAATATATATTTACTCTTTCTTAAAGAATTTCTATAATCATTATAGAAAGAAAACATAAACGAAAGTGCAGGTGAACATTATGAATGTTTCTCAAACTCTTTATAGTAGCTTATTTATTAAGCTTCTACCCTTATTAATTGCATCATTATTTCTTACATTCCTATCAATAAAGGCAAAGATGTCTAAGTTATTTTATTTACTCATTGTCATAGAAGTCATTGCGATATTAATACTCCACTATAGCACAATATCTATGTCTATCATCCTATATGAACAGACAAAAGCCTTTATTACTCTTTCCAACATGTTCATCATAGTTGGAATATATTTACTTATTCCTTTTCTTTCAATCATACTCTATATCATATTAAGAAAAAGAATTTAAGAGCGATTTAGTCAATCACTCTTTTAAGTTTGAGATATGTAAGTCCTACACATGTAGTAATTATTTCAGATAGAGGGAGTGAAGCCCAGATTCCTTTCATACCTAATTGTGAAAGAACGATAGATGCAGGCACGATGAGTACTACACCACGTAATAGAATAAGTGTAGAAGCTATTTTAGCACTCTCTATTGAAGTAAAATATGTAGTTAATACAATGTTTACCCCTGCAAAGAATAAGCCTATAAACATGATTCTAAAGCCTTCTATAGCTAATTGATATAACATTTCATTGTTTGTCTTATTAAAGAGAGAGGTAATCATAGAGGCATTTGCAAAGACTGTTAAGTAGATGACCGAAGATAACAACAACGAAATAGTAAGAGTCATTCTTCTTAACATAATAAGATTCTTTATGTCATGAGAACCATAGGATTCACTAGTAAGAGGCTGCATACCGTGTGCAAGTCCATTAAATATCGCAATACATACAAGCCATATATTACATACAACACCATAAGCAGCAACACCTATATTACCTGTAATCTTTAATATAAGTGTATTAAAAAGAAGTACTACTAAACCACTTGAAATCTCTATCAACATAGAAGGAAATCCCAATTTAATAATTCTTCTTATAATAGAGAACTGAAAACGAAGCTGAATGGGATGGAATGTATTCTTCTTTTTAATGAAATGTAAAGAGAGAATACTTAATCCAATCAAAGGTGCGAGACAAGTCGCAAAAACAGCACCAAACATTCCCATATGACATAAGAATATAAATACATAATCAAGTAAAACATTCATAAATGAAGCGACAATCATAGCTGTTGTAGCGAGAGCTGGATTGTTATCATTTCTTACTAGTGCATTGAGTGCATTATTGAAGATAAAGGCAGGTGTAAATATCATAATAGTTCTTAGATAAGTCACTGTATCTTTTAATACGGCATCATTGGCTCCTAGCATTCTTGCAAGAGAAGGACTATATAATACTCCTGTAATCATGAAAAGTGCGCCTATTACAAGCCCCAAAAGCACTGTATGATTAAATACCTGATTGATTTCATCATGCTTGTGATCTATTTTCAAAATAGATAATCTAATGCCAGATCCTATTCCTAACATGAGTCCTATCCCGTAAATAAAATTAAATACAGGTATCGCAAGATTCAGTGCAGTGAGTCCTTTATCCCCTATTCCCTGGGCAATAAAGAATGTATCTGCAAGTATGTAAAATGAGATAGCCATTTCCCCCAATATGCTTAAACAAATATATTTAATAAATCTTTGTTTCACAGTTTTCCCCCCTCTTTATAAAAAAAGAAATAGTGAAATCACTATTTCAATTCTTTGGCTAAACCTCCTAGAGATGTTTCTTTATAAGCAACATTCAAGTCTTTGCCTGTTTCCTTCATAACTCTTACGACAGTATCGAAAGGTACTTTATTCTTACGTACATAGCCTAACTGTCCTGCAAGCATCGCTGCATCATAAGCACGTAATGCAGCCAAGGCATTTCTTTCAATACAAGGAATCTGTACATAGCCCCCTACTGGGTCACATGTAAGACCTAAGTTATGTTCTAATCCCATTTCTGCTGCATAGTCAATGAGACTATTATTTAACTCATTGATCCAGGCCATAGAGGCACTTGCCATTGCACAAGCTGTTCCTACTTCTGCCTGACATCCTCCATCTGCGCCTGCAATAGTCGCATTATATTTGACTGTATTACCATATAATCCACCAATTGCAAGTGCTTTGACTAAGTCTCTCTTTTTTAAGCCCATCTGATGATGTGCATAATAGAGAATAGCTGGTAGTACACCACTTGCACCACATGTTGGTGCAGTGACAATCATATGACCATCTGCATTCTCTTCAGAAACTGCATAGGCATAGCTGGCAATAAATAAACGTTCCTGAGCCATTTCATGATGTGTATTTAAAGCCTGTTGATACATAGAACCGGCTACTCTTTTCAATTGTAGACTGCCCTGTAACATGCCCTGTGTATGTAACCCATTTTCTACGCAGGTAAACATTGCTTCAAGAACTTCAAATAAATACTCTTTAAAGTTTTCATCTTCAAAACGTAAGACATAATCATAAAGTGATAATCCTTCATTTTCACAATAATCAATGACTTCACGCATTGTATGATGAGGATAGATTTCTACCTTCTCCTCTTCTAAGTCTCCCTTAAAATAGATTTCTCCTCCACCAATAGAATACGCTTCAATAGGTTTTACTGCCTCTCCACCACAATATACTGTGACTAACATCCCATTAGGATGGTAAGGTAATTCACCGCTTTTAAAAGAAAAATCACATGGTACAGGGGCAAATGTCTGCTGCATGATTTTATCTGTTAAATGTCCCTTACCAGTTAAAGATAAAGAACCATACAGATCAACATGTACCTTTTCCATATCTGGATAAAGTGATTTTATTCTTTCAGCGATCTTCATCGGTCCATAAGTATGAGATGAGGAAGGACCAATTCCTATCTTATAAAGTTCTCTAAGTGATTGCATGTTCTCCTCCTTAAAAAAAGCAGGCTATGCCTACTTTTTATTTATTCTTTAAAGCCTGTTTAGCAAGTGCTAATCCACCACATAATCCTGCATTATCTGCAAGTCCTGGATAAACAATATAATCCTTGATCTTATCTGTTGTAATTTCTTCTTTTGCAACATAACCGTTCAACATTTCCTGAACATATTTATGAATCATTGGAAATAACTGTTTCTGGTGCATAACACCTCCACCTAAAATAATCTTCTTAGGTGAGATTGTAAGAATATAAATACATAAAGCCTGAGCAATATAATAAGCTTCTAGATCCCATGCTGGATGATCAGCAGGTAATTCTTTAGCGCTCTTACCCCAACGTTCTTCAATAGCTGGTCCAGCTGCTAAACCTTCAAAACATGTTCCATGATATGGACATTTACCCTTATAAGTATCTTCTGGGCGAGTGATCAATTTCATATGACCCATTTCTGGATGTAATAAGCCGTGTACAAGATTACCTTCTACAACAGCACCTCCACCTACACCTGTACCAATAGTCAAATATAATGCGCTATTTAGTCCTTTTGCAGCACCGAATTCTACTTCACCTAAACATGCACTATTTACATCAGTATCAAATCCTACAGGAACACCAGGGAATGCTTCTTCTAAATCCTTTACGACATTATGATTAGACCATCCTGGTTTAGGAGTAGTAGTGACACTTCCATAAGTAGGACTTGTCTTATCTGGGTCAATTGGGCCAAATGATCCAAAACCAATAGCTTCTACACCCTTCCCCTTGAAGAATTCAATTGTTTTCTTCATTGTTTCTTCTGGTGTTATAGTTGGGAAAGATTCTCTTTCAAAAATGTTACCATTCTCATCACCAACACCAACGACGAACTTTGTTCCTCCACCTTCAATAGTACCTAATTTCATTATCCTTTACCTCCATAATAATCACTCATATTTTAAATTATTTACTCCTAAAAGTAAACGAGCTTTTTAAAAGTATGGTATTTTTAGGCCACCATTTTATCATTTTTATAATATGCATATTGATCAAGCGAATAACCATGTTCCTGCATGACCTTAGTCATGATTGTTCCTTCAATCATAGCACGCTTAGCAGTGATTTCTTTGTAGTTTTCTTCTCCGTTATGTGTATGGATAATATCCATCAATTGATTATGTACCTCTAGATAAAGGCTGCATAATGTGTCTAAACTCTGATTCTGTAAGAAAACGATGTAATTTTCATCAAAAAGCAATTCATCCATGAAAAATGCCTCCTTCTAGGAGACATTATATCATACTTATTTATATTTATCTGTATGTAGAATCTTATTTGCGTTTTCTACACGTTCATTTGTAGGTGGATCAATTCCTTCTAGCTGATATTCTAAATTAAGTTCCTTCCACTTGTAAGTACCAAGAGTATGGTAAGGAAGAACTTCTACCTTTTTAACATTACTTAAAGTATCAATATAATCAGCCAATGCATGAAGATCTTCATCAAAGTCACTTCTTTCAGGGACTAAGACATGTCTGATCCAGATAGCTTTATTGATATCATTCAAATATTGAATCATATCAAGAACACGCTTGTTTGAAGCACCTGTTAACACCTGATGTCTTACATCATTGATTTCTTTTATGTCTACCATAAGTAGATCTGTATATTTCATAAGTTCTTCAAACTTAGAGAAGAAAGGTTCTTCTCTTGTAAAGCATGCACCACTTGTATCAATACATGTATTGATTCCTGCTGCTTTAGCTAGCTTGAAGAATTCCAATAGGAAATCAATCTGCACAAGTGGTTCTCCCCCAGATACAGTAATTCCACCCTCTTTACCCCAATAAGGTTCAAAACGTAGGGCACGGTCTAAGGCCTGCTGTGGTGTCCATTCTTCAAACTTCTGACTTGCCCATGTATCAGGGTTATGACAGAATTGACATCTAAAAGGACATCCATGTAGAAATAAGATAAATCGTACACCTGGTCCATCTACAAGACCAAATGTTTCAACGGAATGTACACGAGCGTTCATCACATTCTCCTCCTCTATAAAAAACAGTCTCATTAGAGACTGTTTTAATTATTACATATGATCGTGGCAAGTTCTAGCAATTACGTCTAACTGCTGTTCTCTAGTTAAGTCAATGAACTTAACTGCATAACCAGATACACGGATTGTGAAGTTTGCATATTCTGGCTTTTCTGGATGTTCCATAGCATCGATTAACTTTTCTTTACCGAATACGTTAACATTTAAGTGATGAGCACCCTGTCTGAAGTAACCATCCATAACTGTTACTAACTTATCAGTTCTTTCAGCTTCATCATGACCTAAAGCGCTTGGAGCGATTGTCTGAGTATTTGAAATACCATCTAATGCCCATTCATAAGGTAACTTAGCAACTGAGTTTAATGAAGCAAGTAAACCGTTCTTTTCTGCACCATATGCTGGGTTAGCACCTGGAGATAATGGTTCACCAGCTTTACGTCCATCAGGTAATGAACCTGTAGCCTTACCATAAACTACGTTAGAAGTGATTGTTAAGATAGAAGTAGTTGGTTCAGAATTTCTATATGTATGATGCTGTTTAATCTTTTTTAAGAATGTATGTAATAACCAAACTGCGATGTTATCAGCTCTATCATCATCGTTACCATAGCGAGGGAAGTCACCTTCAACTTCATAATCAACTACGATACCATCTTCATCTCTGATAGTCTTAACCTTAGCATATTTGATTGCGCTTAATGAGTCTACTACATGTGAGAAACCAGCAATACCAGTAGCGAATGTTCTACGAACATCAGTATCAATTAATGCCATTTCTGCAGCTTCATAGTAGTATTTATCATGCATGTACTGGATTAAGTTTAATGTATTTACATATAAATCTGCTAACCAGTCCATCATGTTTTCATATTTCTTGATAACTTCATCATAATCAAGATATTCAGAAGTAATTCCTCTGTATTCAGGACCTACCTGCTGTTTAGTCTTTTCATCGACACCACCATTGATAGCGTAAGTTAAGCACTTAGCTAAGTTAGCTCTCGCACCGAAGAACTGCATTTCTTTACCAGTCTGAGTAGCTGATACACAGCAGCAGATTGAATAGTCATCGCCCCATACAGGTCTCATAACGTCATCGTTTTCATACTGAATTGATGAAGTATTGATAGAGATCTTAGCAGCATACTTCTTGAAGTTTTCTGGTAATGCTTCTGTATATAGAACTGTTAAGTTTGGTTCTGGAGAAGGACCCATATCTTCTAATGTATGTAAGAAACGGAAGTCATTCTTTGTAACCATTGAACGTCCGTCAGTACCTAAACCTGCAACTTCAAGTGTAGCCCATACTGGGTCACCTGAGAATAATGCATTGTATGATGGGATACGTGCGAACTTAACCATACGGAATTTCATAACGATATGGTCAACTAATTCCTGAGCTTCGCTTTCAGTTAATGTACCGTTAGCTAAATCTCTTTCAATATAGATATCAAGGAATGTAGAGATACGTCCAACTGACATAGCTGCACCATTCTGAGTCTTGATAGCTGCTAAATAACCAAAGTATAACCACTGGAATGCTTCACGAGCGTTAGTAGCTGGTTTAGAAATATCATAACCATAAGTTTCAGCCATCTTCTTCATATTGTTAAGAGCTCTTACCTGTTCAGCAATTTCTTCTCTCTTTCTGATGATGTCTTCAGTCATTGATCCGCTACCGCAGTTGGCAAAGTCTTCTTTCTTCCATTCGATTAATGCATCGATACCGTATAAAGCAACTCTTCTGTAGTCACCAACAATACGTCCACGACCATAAGTATCTGGAAGACCAGTGATGATTTTATTATGACGTGCTTTCATAATTTCAGGAGTGTAAACATCAAATACACCCTGGTTATGAGTCTTATGATATTCAGTAAAGATTTTGTGTAATTCTGGGCTTGGTGTATAACCATAAGTTTCGCAAGCCTGTTCAGCCATACGGATACCACCATAAGGCATAAATGCTCTCTTTAAAGGCTTATCTGTCTGTAAACCAACAACAGTTTCTAAGTCCTTCATGCTTTCATCAATATAACCAGGTCCATAAGCAGTTAAACCAGAAACTACTTCAGTTTCCATATCAAGAACTCCGCCTTTAGCTCTTTCTTCTGCCTGAAGTTCCTGTAATCTGCCCCATAATTTATTAGTTGCTTCTGTAGGTTCAGCTAAGAATGATTCATCACCATCATATGGTTTGTAGTTATTCTGAATGAAGTCTCTAGTATTTACTTCTTCTTTCCATAAACGGCCTTTGAATCCAGCCCACGCATCAGCAAAACGATTTGTATCCATTGTAACAGTTCCTCCTTAAAGTATATAAAACTACTGAATTTTGTTACGCATCCTTTTCAGCGATTTCAATATACCATTATTCAAAATGTTTGTCCATGGATTTGCCTACATTTTTGTATGCGTTTTCTGTAAACGTATAACATTTTTTACCTCGTGATAAAAATTTTTCTCACAAGTTTGTATTATTTTCCGAAATCAGTAATATTGTATTTATTGTTTTAGTAATAATGCACTTGCATTAGTAACTTTTTTCCTATATAAAATTATTTTTTAATTATTTTTTTCACAAAAAAAAAGGAAATGCAGCATGCATTTCCTAGACTATTTTTCAGGTATGATTTCAAGCCAGTATCCATCTGGATCCTGGATAAAATAGATGCCCATTGAAGGGTTTTCAAAACAGATACATCCCATCTTTTCATGTAATGCATGTGCCCCTTCATAATCATCTACATGAAAGGCTAAATGGAATTCTTCTTCTCCAATATCATAAGCCTGTGGATGATCTTTAAGCCATGTGAGTTCTAATTCAAATGGAGTTGTTTCATTACCAACATAGACAATAATGAAGCTTCCATCTTCACTCACAATACGTCTTCTTTCAGTTAAGCCTAATGCTTCTTCATAGAATTTAAGAGACGCATCTAGATTCTTAACGTTATAGTTTTCATGTACCATCTTGAATTTCATTGTGAATACCTCTTATTTGATTTTTTCTAAAACTGTTTCACATATAACACTTGACGCTTTACCGAAAATCATAGTTAGTGTTAAATGCCCTGCTACAATACCACTTGCACCAAGCGTTTTAATTGTTTCAATATCAAGATCCTTATCCTGCTTTAAAGTTGCCTTTAATTTAGAAGGTGATGCTTCTAAAGCAGTAATGTTGTCTTTACCACCTAATGCCTTAATTAATAGATCCGCATCAATCGGACATTCTTCTTTACTTGTTTTCTTTTTACGAGTCATCATCACAACAATAATAAGCACAACTACCACTGCTGCAATAATACCAATCATCATATTTTTAGACACTTTATACACACTCCTTTTTATTGAAGTATCTTTAAAATATAGTATACTATAAGAATGAAAAAAGTAAAAAGAAAAAAGGAGGGCACGCATGGAAAAGCTTGAAGAAACACTCAAGAAATATCCTCTCATTGCCTTAGTTATATTGTTTGGTGCAATTAGTTGTCTTGCAGTTGCAAGTGCTGCACCAATTATGACCAACGTCGCAAATCCTTACATGCTTTGGTTAAAGCAGGCTCTATATTATTTATTAGGCGGTATTCTAAGTTATATCATCTATAAGATTGGTCAAGATACCCTATATAATCATATAAAAACACTCTATATGGTTTTTATTGTATTACTTATTGGACTTGCAATAGATCATTTTGTCTATACAAAACTATTACATATTCATATAGTACCTCTCGCAAAATTCACAAATGGTGCTACTTCCTGGTATAACATCCCAGGCTTCACTTTTCAGCCTTCTGAATTTATGAAGATTATCATGGTTATGTATCTTGCGAAAATTACACAGGAATATAATGAGCGTATCTTAGTCAAAACAACTGATAGTGAAATCCAGTATATCATCCAAGTGATGAAGATTTCTTTACCCCCTGCTATTCTTATTTATTTACAGAATGACTCAGGAGTTATGATGATTATTATGGCAGCAGTCTTCTTTGTATTATTATCAAGTGGTATGAATAAGAATTGGTTCCTATTTATTATTATCGTCGCCCTTGTCGGTGTACTTGGACTGGCTTATTTATTTATCTACCAGAATGGTATCTTCACATCTCTTATTTCAGGACATAAATTATCCCGTATTTATGGTTGGTTAGACCCTGAAGGAACAACAGGCAACCAGGGGTTACAGTCATGGTTTGCTCAGTTATCTTATGGTACAGCCGGATGGTTTGGACATGGCTTTAGAGCTGTTGTCAAAGTCTTCCCTGAAGGTCAGACAGACTTTATTTTCTCTGTTATTGCGACTGATTTTGGTTATGTAGGTGCATTCATCACCTTACTTACAATTGCAGCATTTGATGTCATTATCTTAAGTATCGGCTTAAAGAGTGATAATATTCGTGATAAGACATTTATCATGGGAACATTTGGTTGTCTCATCTTCCAGCAGACATGGAATATTGGAATGATTCTTGGATTACTTCCTATTACTGGTATCACTTTACCAATGTTGTCATATGGTGGATCTTCATTACTTTCATATATGTTCGCATTAGGTGTTATTATTGATATCGATTATCAGAATAAGCTTCGCGATGTAAAACATAAACAATATTAAAAAGCGACATACCTCTTATGAGGTATGCCGTTTTTTAATACTCATCCCTTAATATCTTTAAGTAAAGCTACATGTTCACCATAAATATGTCCTGATTCAGGCACATAGATAATAAGTGCTTCTCTTTCGTTCTTATAAATAGAACGACTCTTTTCTACAAATGCGAATAAGAGATCATCCCCTTTAGTTGTCTTAAGCTGGACTCTTTCATTGTACTTGACGGGTGTAACCACATATTCACAAGGTACTGTAGGTACCTCTTTTAAGCTCACCATCTGTTTATAATAGCTATAAACCATGAAGAATAATCCAGCAGTAATAGCCACCCCAAGAGCATAGATTACTTTAGCCTGAGATGGAATAATAAATGCAGCCACTAATGTGATAATCACAACTACAGGAATAAGTCTAGAGAACTTCTTATAGTGCTTTCCATATTCATTACATTTATAAGTCATATATTTTTCTGACTGCTTAAGATTTAATTTTTTTAATTCGTACATCGTTAAACACCTTCTTTAAAGTCATACATTGCTGTGTGATAGGATGTCTGAAAGCTATTTCTACACTATCTAGATAAAAGCCTTCTCCTTCACCATAAAGTGGATCTCCAACAAGTGGGCATCCTAAATAAGCCATGTGAACACGTATCTGATGCGTACGTCCAGTTTCTAACTTACATTCTACCAGAGAATACTCTCCAATTGTTTTAATAGTACGGTAATGGGTGATTGCTTCTTTACCGCCTTCTCTTACTTTTCTTTTTGTCCCATGGCCTTCTGCGTGATCAATAGGAGCATTTACTGTTCCCTGCCCTGGATTGCCTTCGACAAGTGCATGATACACACGTTTCACCTGCTTGATATCATGAGAAAAAGCATCATGAACATAACGACTTTTCGCAATCATCATTAATCCTGACGTTTCTTTATCAAGTCGATTGACAAGATGTATCGCACTCTCAATATGATTCACTTTATAGTAATACATAATAGCATTCCCCACCGACTCTGTTAAGTACTTCTTAACAGGGATACAGGCAAGGTTGGGCTGTTTATCAATGACCATCAAATAATCATCTTCATAAACAACCTTCAAAGGGATATCTACAGGAATCACATTACTTGTTTCTTTAGGGAAGACAATCGCAACACTATCTCCCTCAACTGTTTTATAACACAAATACTGCTTTTCTCCATTCACCAATATTTCTCCATGATTCCTAGAATCTTTCACTAGTTTCTTAGAGATACCATGTAAATAGAAGAATTCATCTAAACGCATATCCACATGCTGTGCATCTATTTCAAATTGTAAGATCATAGATATGATTTCCTCAATCTCTTCACAAAAGATATATGACGGTAATTACAAAAATGTGCTACACGCTTAGAAAGACGTGCTTCTATGACATCATGATCCTTTAATTCATATATATCTGTATCTATGCCTAAAACCGCATTTTCATTAAAATCTGTCTCAAAGCGTACAACATCCTCTTCTCCTAAAATAAGAGGACTACCTAAAGAACGATAAGCATTATGATGAATACCCGCTATTTCAGTCACCTGCATCAATCTTAAACTAGGATTGATCACTGCACCTCCTAATGACTTATTCAATGCTGTAGAACCTGATGGTGTACTTACACAAAGCCCATTTCCTCTAAATGTTTCCATATGTTCATCATTCACATACATATCAATCACCTGTGAACGATAACTATTTTCTATACGCATTTCATTTAATGCATGAAAGATTTCTCCATTATAAGAAATACGTAAGAGATGTCGATCAAAAATCTCTGGTTCTTTTGTAAGAATATCTTCTACAAGCTGTTTATACTCATCTTTTAAATAATCTGTAAAGAATCCAAGTGTTCCTGTATGGATTCCTACAAAAGAAACATCATTTAAAACATGCTCATAACGATGGATAGAATAGATCATTGTCCCATCTCCACCTACAGATATCACTATCTCTGGATGTTCTTCATCGTAAGTCAGTTCCTTGAGTTCTTCTTTAATTAAAGCTGCAAGATGACGGGATACATCATCTTTTTTTGACACAATCGCATATCTTTTCATTTTATCATCACCGTTATTATTATACTTTCTATTAGCTTTTTAAGCAATATGACTTGTATTGACTGGGTTGTTTGACAAGTATATAATTTTAGAAAAATAAGGAGATATTATGGAAAAGAATCTTGAAATAGAATATAAGATGCTGCTTACTGAGGAGGTTTTCCATCAATTGATGAATGATTTTACAGGGCATACTTATAGTCAGACAAACTATTATCTTACAAGTATTGAATTGGGTGCATTACGCTATAGTCTTCGTATTAGAGAAAAGGAAGGCTATTATGAGATGACACTTAAAACACCTGCCGCAAATGGCCGTATGGAACATAACCTAGAGATTACAAAAGAAGATCTCATTATGATTCAAAATGGGCAGATGCCTGATAATGAAATTACATGCTTATTAAGAGACAAGGGCTTTGATTTAAGTCTTATTAAACAGTCTTATTCTTTAACTACTATTAGAAGAGATGTTCCTTTTGATTCAGGCATGTTATCTCTTGATGAGAATCATTACAATGGAATCACTGATTATGAATTAGAATTTGAAGTCAATGATGAAGAAGCAGGACTTAAACAATTCAAAGAATTATGTGAGACATATCATCTACAATATAAAGGAAACTGTGCAAGTAAGATTGTGAGAGTTCTAAGTACATTAAAAGCAGGCTTATGAGCCTGCTTTTTTACTGCGATGATAATCTTCTACAAGTGTAGACGCACTGAATTGTGGACAATTGTCGAACTTCTGACATTCTGCCAGTTTTCTTAATTCTCTTGGAATAAATGCGCGAATTTCTTCAGCATTGTAACCTACCTGGAAACGTCTTTCATCAATCATGATTGGACGTTTTAAGATAGATGGATTCTTCTGAATGAAATGAATCAATTCATTGATAGACATATCTTCAATGTCTACTTTATTCTCTTTGATGATCTTAGAACGTTTAGAAATGATATCATCTGTACCATTCTCACTTCGTTCTAATAACTCACGTAGTTCATCTTCTCTTAGTATTGTAGAAAAGATATTCTTTTCTACATAAGGAATATCATGTTCTTTTAGCCATGCTTTGACTTTTCTGCATGATGCACAACTTGGTGCAGTGTAGATTCTAATCATGATTTCACCTCTTTCTTGTGTTTATTATACATCATTTTCATTCATTGTATATGTTTAATAGTTGCATTCACATAATTTTGTATTATAATGATAGAAGCAATGAACAGAAATAAGTAGTTTTTTATACTATGGATAGAGAGCTCATGGGTGGTGGAAATGAGTCATATATAGGAAATGAATTGGGTTCTGGGAGCTTTTCTAGCATGAGTTAGAAACGTCTGCTGTCGTTACCAGCACAATTACACATTGGTGGCACGTCCTTTGGGCGTGCCTTTTTTATTTAGGAGGATGTAATGATGAAAAGAATGTTAAGTGGTATTAAACCTACAGGCCGTGTTACTTTAGGTAATTACATTGGCGCAATTAAGCCCTTTGTACAGTTCCAGAATGAATATGAGATGATCATCTTTGTCGCAAATCTTCATTCAATGACTATTTATCAGGAACCAAAGGATTTAAGAAAGAATACGAAAGACCTCATCGCATTATATATTGCGGCAGGATTAGATCCTGAACAGGTTACTTTATTTTTACAAAGTGATGTCTTAGAACATGCTCAGCTTGGATGGTATCTAGGCTGTATGGTTTCTATGGGTGAATTATCACGTATGACTCAATATAAATCAAAGAAGATTGAAGCAGAAGAAAAAGGCGGACATATTGGTGCTGGTATCTTCAACTACCCTTCATTAATGAATGCAGATATTCTTATGTATGATCCAGATTATGTACCTGTAGGAGAAGACCAGAAACAGCATGTAGAACTTGCAAGAAACATTGCTGAACGTTTTAATAGCCGTTATAGTGATACATTCAAACTTCCTGAACCTATTATTCCTAAAGTAGGTGGACGTATTATGGATTTACAGGATCCTACTAAGAAGATGAGTAAATCTTCACATAATGGTAAGGGATGTATTTATGTATTAGATCCGGTTAATGTATCTAAGAAGAAAATCTTATCTGCAGTGACTGATAGTGATTCACATGTTAAGTTTGACCCAGAAAATAAACCTGGTATTTCCAATCTACTTGAAATCTATTCTATTATTTCAGGTAAAACTATTGAAGAACTTGAAACAATGTATGAAGGTAAGGGATATGGCGAATTCAAGAAAGATCTTGCAGAGGTTGTAGGAGATGAACTTCAAAGAATCCAGGACCGTTATAATGAAATCTTAGACGGTGATTATCTTGATAATGTTCTTGAAGCAGGAGCAGAAAAAGCAAGAAGAATCGCAAGAAAGAAACTTGCAAAGGTTGAAAGAAAGATTGGTATTACAATCAAGAAAAGATAAAAAGAAAACAATGGCTCGCGCCATTGTTTTTTTACTTGATGATAAAGAAATATGCAAGTACTAATAGTCCTAATACAATACGGTACCACCCAAATACCTTGAAGTCATGCTTCTTGATATAGCTCATTAAGAACTTGATGATTAAAATTGAAGATACAAAGGCAACAAGCATACCAAGTCCTAATACTGCAAGCTGTGAAGCTGTAAATGCGAGACCAAACTTAACTAGTTTTAATAAGCTTGCCCCAAACATAACTGGGATTGCTAAAAAGAACGTGAATTCTGCAGCGACTGTACGGCTTACACCTAACATTAAGCCACCAAGGATTGTCGCACCTGAACGAGATGTACCTGGGAAAATAGCTGCAATTAACTGGAACATACCAATTAAGAAAGCTGTCTTGCCATTGATTGCTCTTAAAGAGTTAATTTTAGGTCTAAGCTTTGCATTTCTATTTTCAATAACGATAAAGCCGATACCAAAGACAATAAGTGCAAGTGCTACACAAGGTGGATTATAGAATAATGCTTCAAATACATCATCAAATAATAGACCTACAACAGCTGCTGGGATACATGCAAAGATAATCTTAAGCCATAAGTCAAAAATATCTCTATCCACATATTTAAAGAAACCTTTTACCATAGGATTTGTATTCTTCTTAAATGGCCAGATCTGATTCCAATAGATAACGACTACTGCAAGAATAGCCCCTAACTGAATTACAACCTGGAACATAGAGTAGAAATCTTTAGAAACATCTAATTTCACAAATTCATTTAATAAGATCATATGTCCAGTACTGCTGATAGGTAACCATTCAGTGATTCCTTCCACAATACCAAACAAAATAGTTTTTAAATAGAGTAACATATTAATCTCCTTTTTTGTTGTCTTTTTGATTATGGCACAATTCTCATTATTTTCAAGGTTTTGGGGTCAAAAAAAAGACTTTCTCAATTGAGAAAGTCTATTTTACTGCAATAACTTCTACTTCTACTAAAGCACCCTTTGGTAATTTAGCTACTTCTACAGCACTTCTTGCTGGATAAGGTTCTTCAAAATATTCAGCATAGATACCATTCATAGTTGTGAAATCATCGATATTATCTAAGAATACAGTTGTTTTTACAACGTTCTTGAATGTTAATCCCTGGCTTTCAAGTAACCCTTTCACATTGTCTAATGCACGTCTAGTCTGTGCTTCGATACCTTCTGGCATCACACCTGTTTCAGGATCTAGTGGAATCTGTCCTGAGAAGAAGATCATATTACCAATGTCAATTCCCTGGCTATATGGTCCAATAGCACCTGGTGCTTTGTCTGTTTTTACTACTTTAGTCATTTTTACATCCTCCTAATGGTCCTATTCTGACTACTCCCACGGGCAAGCCCGTGGGGTTCTTACTGTCAAGTTTAGCTTGTAATCGTACATCATTTTCAGACTTTGGAATATAAGTGTAAATCTATTTAAGTAAGAACTTTTATTACCAAGCAGTCCAACGACCACATTAACGGTAAATTTCTATCTTACGATATGGAAGTATAATCAATCTCCCTGATGTTTATTTTATACTATTTTGATTCCACTATTCAATACTTTGATTCTATTAGTCTCAATTCTTTTAATTCCCTCAATTGTAAAATGAAACTGGAATTAAGGAATTGGGATAAAGGGGCATGCCCCTTTATCCCAATTGAC
>NZ_JBHSEB010000042.1:0-30331 GCF_042651925.1 Catenibacterium sp. GCM10023432
TAATCTGACCTTTTTCAACATAGAAGTAGCCACCACAATGTTCTACTACACCTGTATAAGTCCAGTCAATTGTACCATTCTCTACAAAGTACCATCCACCACAATGATAAATAACATCCCTTGTTTCTTCGTTCAAGCGACCTTTATCAATATAATACCAAGTACCATCAATATAGACTACATCAGTTAGCTTTGTATCTACAGTCCCATTCTGTACATAATACTTTTCACCTTCATACTCAGCGAGTCCTTTAAATTCTTTGTTTACTTCTCCATCTGAATAATAGACAAAATGGTTATTTTCATACATAAGTCCTGACTTTGGTGTAACTGTTGGATCATCTTTATCTCCTGGTTTTACTGCATTACCATAATGAACAGGTTTCCAACCATTAAGTACTGTTTTAATTGCACTATTAGCGTCTGTATCAATATAATCAGCTACAGCTTCTGCAGTCTGATTGGCAGCCAAGCAGAATTTACCATTTGTAACAAATGGTGTTTCACCTGATAAGTTACCATATTCTTTAAATACTGCTGTTTGACCATCTCCAGCACTCATTTCTCTCCATCCTTCAGCATTAATGAGGCCATTAGTCTGAGTCTGGATAAATGTACTATTTGAAGAAGCGCCCCATGTTCTACCATAGTATCCTACAACACCTGTGCCAACACCATCTGTTGTAACATTACAATTTCTAAATACATATGGGCTTGTCTTAGCGGCTGTAATATAACCAACTTTTGCATTGTTAGAAGCATCATCCTTATATGTCTTCCACTGCAATTCACAATTATCAAATACTGCTGAGAATTCACCACAGATATAGTCAACATTACCGCCAATCACACAATTATTAAAATATGTATGATAATTGCAGTTTTTTGAACCATTTCTACCTAATGTATCCTGTGATGAAAGAATCTTACAGTTATAGCATTCAATATTATCTGCATCAATATAGAATGCGTTAGATCTTTCTTTATAAGCATACTTTGTTACATCAGCATTTGGTGCCAGTCTATTCACTGAAAGTGTAGAACCTGCAATATCAGTCTTTTCTGCTTCTGTAAGTTCATAGTTGTATGTATTCTTGAATGTTGTATCTTCAGCAATGAAGTTATTACCCTTTACAATAAATACACCACCCCAAAGATTAGCATTTGCTTCAGCATATGAATACTTGTCTCTTGCCAGTACTTCATTATAAAGTCCTGTTGCAGGATCAACTGAATAATATAATGTACCAACACCATAATACCATGAAACAGTATGACCATTACCTTTAAGTGTTACGTATGGTGCATTCATAACTGTCTGTTCAGATAAATCAGAAGTAAGATTAATTGTAACTCTTCCCGCTTCTCCTTCTGGTCTATTCTGCATATGTAAAATAGCTTCTGATGCTTCGTTTAATGAATCATAATCTCCAGGAACGCTGATTTCACTCTTGAACGGAATAGCTTCAGCTTCTTTTTCTGGAAGTTCAACATAAACTTCGTTTACTGTTGTACCTTCTGCCTTAACAGAAACTCTATCAGATGTCACACCACCATTAGTTGTTTCAACCTGTGTTTTATATTCACCTGGTTTTAATAAACATGTATATGTGTTACCTGTGATCGTAGCTGTATACTTTAAACCATTAAACATATTTTCAAATGTTAATTCTTTAACAGTACCTGCAGGTGTACCTGTAATAGTACCTTTGACAGTTGCATCTGGTACATCATAAAGAGATACAACTAGTGTATTAGCTGTTGCTGTAAATGTATAACTGTCACCAACAAGTGCTTTTACACTCGTATCATTTGTTGATAGTCTATATGTATGTCCTTCAAGAAGGTTTACATTAGCACCATCGACTAACTTAACTGAACGATTGCTTAGTTCAGTATCTACTGCTTTAATTTCAAAAGAATCATATAAGTTAGCATTTACATTGTTGAACTTAACTGGCACACTGACAGTCTTATCTACAACATACTTATAACCTGCATAGAATAAGTTATCAGTTGCACTTGTAGTAGACATAACATATGTATGTCCTGGAGCGACTGCAAATGAATATGAAGTAACTCCCTTTTCAGTTAATGTAGAGCCTACCTTAGAACCATCTTCTGAATTAAAATCATATACTCTTAAAGATGATACAGAATTAAAATAAACTGTCATCATACCCTTAGCAGCTGGAGTAAACTTAGTTAATGTTCCATCTCCTGCTTGAGGAATAGTTGACATGTTATCGCTACTTGCATGTCTCTTACCTGCTGTATAGCTGTTATATTCCTTGCCATTCACTTTAACTGTTTTACCAGTTTTTGCAGTATACTGTGTACTACCTTGTCCTACTAAAGTTAGAACACTGTCACCATATTTATAATCACCTGTTGCAACAACACCTTTCTTAGCGATGTTATCAAGCATCATAGTGAAGTTTTCTGCCTTGCCTTCTTTCGCATAGTTAGAAACTGTCACTGAATGAAGATATGCTTCAGCATTTGCAGAACATGTGATAGTAAGTGTAGTGGCATCTCCGCTATAAGATACCTTTTCACCTGCGCCATCCTGTGTACCCTTGCCAGATGTAGAACCGATTTCTTTACCCGCTTCATCTGTCACTGTAAATGCTGTCGCATTACCATAACCACAAAGACCTAATTGGATATCCGCATTTCCAGCAACTTTCACTTCGATTTTATCTCCGTTATATAATGCTGCACCATGCTGTCCATCATGCCAGTACGCTTTGTCAGTATCTGACACTACCTTGAATATACCATCATCAGACGTATATCCATTGAGCTTTGTTACACCCGAAAGTGTAGTAAAGTTCAAGGTATAGCTATGCCCTGCTTCGGGCACATTTGCTGCTTCTACGTTAGTTCTTACACCCGGTGCAAACTGAAGTAATCCTACTGTAAGCACTGTAGTAAGTAAAAACGCAAGAAACTTTTTTACTTTTTGGCTTGTTCCCATTTCTTTCCTCCCTTGTAAAAATTTAGATAGTGCAAAATCTCAATAGCGCATTCATACACTACCCCTTTTATATAAACAGTAAAATATATACTGGTTATACCATTCCCCAATATTTGTCTCGTAAATTCTAAGGTCAATATAATTTTTACCTAGGTGAACTAATAGTACAAATAAAAACGTGTGCACCTATAGTCATTAATTCCCAATTCACCATTAATAAAAATATTCAACTGCCTTAAAATAATACTGTACCATGCACACTGTACTTGCTATTCATAATATTCCTTATTCACAAATTCTTGCAATTATATTTTCTAAAAAGACATTAATATGCACTAAATTTCATAATAGAAGGAAAAAAATCTCAAAGAAAAGAACGTATAGTCTCTATACGTTCCTTCAACAGACTGTAATTTGTAACACCTATTAGAGTTTTATTTCATAGCCAAACTCATGCAGTACAAATCCATCATCAAATGCTTCATCATATACACCGTCAGCTTTTAAAAATCCGTTTTTTTCATATAGTTGAGTAGCTGGTATATTTACATCTACTACAAAAAGTCTTAGGTATTCAGCACCAAAAGTTTTAGCCACTTCCTTTGCTTTATCAAGCATTAGACCACCTATCCCTTTTTTCAAATATTTAACATTGACACCTAATCGATCAATGTAAAAAGCTTCTGCGTGATTTTCTTTCCATTTAACTGCATTTTCTCCTGTGTTTGTTTTACACAAAACAAAAGCTGACACTATTTCGCCATTATTAAGTAAAACATAGAGTTGATTATTTTTTATATCTTCTTCAAAAAATTCGCAAGGATAAATGTCATCCCAAATTTGAATATCCTGTTCATCCATGTTTTTAATAATTTGTTTATACACATCTTTTAACTGTAGCAAATCCTGCATACCAGCTAATCTAAAATCCATTTTATCACCCCATCAAATTCAAAGTTACCTAACAGTTACCCCTTCATGAACCTATATAAGTCCATGTCTCGCCATTGTCCTTTGACTCAAACAGAATCGCATCCGATTCTCCGGCTGCACTCAAAACCCGGATTGTGAAGATATCACCTTCTTTTTCAGGCATCTCACAATAAGAATAATCATCCAATGTAAGACCGTATTCTTGTGCGGTCTTTGGAAGCTCTGTTACAGTATCCATCGGGAGCTGCACGGCAGTAAATGTTAGACCACCATCTCTTGTAAGGTAAAGTGTCGAATGTGTCTGGGATGCTCCTGACAAGCCCGCAACACCGAAATTGCCATCATAGAAAATTAGTCCTTCCGCTACGCCTCCATTTCCCTGAAATGGATCTGTGCTAGCTGTTTCCCAGTTGGTTCCACCGTCTGTGGTATGTTCTAATTGATAAAATCTACTTCCAGCTGCTGCATCTACAACAGCTAAGCGCCAACCCTGATTTCCATCTAAAAAGAAGTACATAGAACCATCGGACGAATCTGTTGTCCATGCATCTTCCTTCTTTGCTTCCTCAATCTGTGCGTCTTCCTCTGCTGCACTTATCATATCAGGACTGATATACTCTGGATTACTCATATAGCGCACAGGCATAGTTCCATCCTGTTCCGGCATATGCAAAGACACCTCAAATCCAAGTACTTCTCCTCCACTTTGCAGTTGTGAAAGTACACCTTCTTCTCCATCCACAATGACTAAACCTTCCGCAGTTGAAAAAGATCTTCTTCCATAATACAGAATTTCATACTGCTGCGCTTCATAAAGAGAAGCCCATGCCGCTACACGTTCTTTGTAATCCGCTGTTTTTAAAATTTGAAGCATCGGATTCAACTGCATATCGCTGTTGTAATTCGTATTCGCCTCCCCATCAACCCAGACAGTAATTTTTTCGTTCTTTGCTTTGTCATATGAAATCAGGTAAGTTTTTGTCGTTCCTTTCTCATCTTTTCCGTATAAAAAGGTATCAAGCTTGCTAATTTCTCCATGTTCATCAAATGACAGTGTAAAACTTTTTGTAATATAGAGTTTCTCAGGCAGATCAAGCGCCTTGTCCAAATCTGTAAAAATCCCTTCTACTCCATCCTCGAGGAAATTGGTATGAACAAAATCGATCTCTTTTTTGTGTAGGAACTCATCGATTTCCCAAGAAAGCCTCCCATTATAAGGAATCGCAGCGTAAACAATACGCACACCAAAATACCCAGTAACAAGCAGTACTACTATGATTTCTGCTATAAAGAGTGCATTCTTTTTGCCCTTTATTTCCTTCTCTCGCTTCTTCCTACCTGAACACAACAAGAGAACCGCACAAATTATGCCCCCGACGACTGCAAGAAGCAGTATTGGCAGGTTTCTCCTTACGCCTCCATACTGGCATATCTTCCATGCCTGATATAAAAACAGAAAATAAAATGCAATTCCTATTTTTCCGATAAATGCATGAATTGTTTTCAATTTTATCCTCCTCATATATTTCCTATTTTATCACTCATACAACTTCTAATTTTCCTGTTAGACAAACTGGAATTTACTTTAATAAATATTTTTCAAACGCTTTATGATTATCAAAGTGGACTTCTCTAAAAAACAGAACTAACCAAATAATATAGGTTGGTATAGCTATATATGGGGTTAAAAAGCAAGATAATAATGCTCCTGCCAGCATTATAATAGCCCACATAAAGCACTGATTTCTTATATCACGAGAGATATGAGCTTTATCATACAATGCCTGTTCTTCTTTAGAAAATGAATTAAATCCTGAAACAAATTTTGCTGCTTTTTCCTTAAAAATCGCAAATAACACACCTATAATCAGAAATGGTATTACCAAAATTATACACGACCAAAATCCTATATTCATAATACATACCTCCACTTCAAATTCCGATTTTTCTAACAAAAACATACAAACATACCAACATATAGTCCAATTAATACAGCTACTATTCCTGCAATAAGTGACATAACAGCTGCAACAATGTCTTCCTTATTACTTTTATCATATCAAATTTTGACTAGGTCACCTTCTCTAAATTGGCGATATGTCGTTCCAAAATTAATTTCTATGGTTATAATTTCATAATCAACTTCATATTCATAATTGTAAAAGTAAGCACTTCTTCTATTTATTCTCATAGCACTTACACTTACTATTTTTCCTTTTGTATAGGTCAAACATCTACGCTTTTTTTATTTGGATTTAATGTAAACATATCCCTGTCTTGCAAACAAACTACATATAGAAAAAACATTAAAGAAAAAACTATTCCATAAATAATTGTTTGGCTTAAACTCATTTTACCGCCATCCATAAAACTCCCAATTTTCAAATCACAAACTGCACAATATAAGATGCAAGTATGGCAGCTACAGCCACAAATACAAGTCCTTTTCCCTTATAACTAAAAAATATTGCAACTAGAATACCTGCACATGATTCTACTAAATTAGGCGTAGAATTAAAGACACCTGGGAAAGTCAACGCCCCTAGTACTGCATAAGGCAGGTAATAAAGAGCTGAATTGATGAACTTAGATGTAATCTTCTTTCTAAAGAAAGTAAGAGGAAGAAAACGAGGTAGATAAGTAAAAAGTGCCATCACTAAGACAGCTAGTATCTGATATCTTGTCATGCTTCATCCTCCCTTGGAAATAACCAGGCACCCATACATGTTGCAATAAGTGTTGCACTAATCAAGCGTACTCCAGTACTCATAACATTAAATAATGGCACATAGGTAAAGAGTGTATGGACTCCAATAGAAATAAGAACCACTATAGTTACTGGCATTGACTCTTTCATTGCAGGGACAATAAGAGCTAAGAACATACCGTATAAAGCAATTCCCATAGCACCCTGCAAGGCTAAAGGCAATAAGCCCATAATGAATTCTCCCGCAAGAGTCCCTCCGACCCATCCTATAATAGGTGTTAGGATAAAGCCTAGCATAAACTTAAATGTCAGTTTACCTGGCTGTAAGCTCGCTAACGCAAATGTTTCATCTGTAATTCCAAAAGAGATGATCATACGTTCAACTGTATTCATCTTCTCATCAATCTTCTGAGATAGAGAGAGACTCATCAAGAAATATCTAAAATTGATCAATAATAGTGTTATTGCGATTTCTAGATAAGTACTATCAGATAGAATCAGCTGAACACCTGCAAACTGTCCTGAACTTGTTAAATTTGTTAAAGAGATAAAAGTGGCAAAGCCAAGAGGCAAGCCACTTGATACACATAATACTCCAAAAGAAAAGGCTACTGGGAAGTATCCAAGTGCAATTGGAATACTTCTCTTCATTCCTTTCATTATTTCATTCATATTTCATCACCACGAATATCATATCATAAATAAATTTAAAATAGATGTTCTATTATGAAATTTCTGATTTCTTCTCGATCATCACATACAGTATAGAATGGCTTACGACAATCAAGTCGCTGAATATCCACTGTACGTAAATCAGTCAACTGCATTCTTGAATGGGTAATCATCCCATGATCATCTATAACAGTCAGATCTTTTTCAAAATGAGGATTCAATGGTGACGATTCTTTTTTTATGGATGTACAAGGTATGATCAGCATCTTATAACCTAGATCTTTCACTATATAACACCAATGACCGTCCATCAGTTCTTTAGGAAACCCCCTGCCAATATTAAAATAAGCCATCTGATGTTCCTTAGGACGCTTATGAACATGATAATAAGTGTCTGAAGGAGAACCATCCTTCACTAAAGAACAATAAAAATAAGATAACTGACTTGTCTGATGCAGTAAAGAACGTGAATACTTCTTAGCATCATATAAGCCACTCTCATCAAGTTTATTCAAATAATTTTTGAGTTCTTCAATATTCCCTTCTAAATCTTCTTTCATATAAATATCCCTCCTACTCTTATATATACTTTTAAATTTTCTATTTTTCTCTGTAATTTGTATATAAAGTTTTATATCGTTTTCATATTTTTAAAATATCAATATTATTGATTGATTTATCACATATCAAGCATATAATAGTCACAGTTAAGATAAAGTGATATTAAAAAAAGCGCCAGGACTTGTATAAGTTGACGAGGACTAGATTAATCGAACTATTCGGCGGATGGTCTAGAGGCATAGTACTGCCTAAACGATGAACAAAAACACTGAGCAATCAGCCAACAGATTTCATCAGGTACTCCTTTGTTTTAACGTTTTTATTCCACAAAACAAGGAGGACAAGATTATGTGTGGTATTACAGCTTATTGCGGCAATGGTGAAGCCCTACCTTTTTTAATGCAGGGGCTTGCTAAACTTGAATACAGAGGATATGACTCTGCAGGTGTAACAGTGTTAAATAACACTCTTACAACTGTTAAGTGTAAAGGTCGTTTAAAGAACCTAGAAGAAAAGCTAAAAGGTCATGATATGACTGGTCATGTAGGTATTGGTCATACAAGATGGGCAACTCATGGTGTGCCTTCTAACTTGAATTCACATCCTCATACAAATCCAGATAATACTCTTTCTATTGTACACAACGGTATTATTGAAAACTATAGAGAATTAAAAGATATTTTGTTAGAAAAGGGTTATTCATTCCAAAGTGAAACAGATTCAGAAGTTGTTGTTATGTGTTTGGACTATTTCTATGAAGGAGATCTTCTAGAAGCAGTAAAGAAAACATTAAACTGTATTGATGGAAGTTATGCTTTATGTATTGTTTCTACAGAACATCCTGATGAAGTTGTTGTAGCTAAAAAGGCTAGTCCACTCGTTATTGGACGTACTGATGATGCAAGTATTGCAGCCAGTGATATTCCTGCTTTACTTGCTTATACTAAAAATGTTTATTTCCTAGATGACTTAGAAATGGCTGTATTAAAGAAAGACAGCATTACTTTCTATAATAAAGATGGTGAAGAAATCACCAAGGAAATGACTACTATTCCTTATGATATGGAAGCGGCTCAGAAGAATGGTTACGATACATATATGTTAAAGGAAATCAATGAACAGCCTCATGTGATCCAGGAAACATTAAGAGGTCGTATTTTCAAGGATTCTATTGTTTTAGATGAATTAAAAGATGTTGATTTTAATAAATTCAATAAGGTTTATTATGTTGCATGTGGTACTGCTTATCATGCTGGATTATGTGGAGCTTCTATTCTAGAACGTGCCACTCGTCTACCAGTTCTTACACAGGTAGCCAGTGAATTCCGTTATAATGATCCAATTATTGATGAAAAGACTTTATGTATCTTTGTATCTCAGTCTGGTGAAACAGCTGATACTCTTGCTGCATTAAAGCTTGCTAATGAAAAAGGCTGTACAACAATTGCAGTCACTAATGTATTAGGTTCAACTATTTCTAGAGATGCGCAGTATACACTTTATACTTGTGCCGGTCCTGAGATTGCAGTTGCTTCTACAAAAGCTTATACAACTCAGTTAGTGTTACTTACACTTATTGCCTTATATATTGCCGATAAGAGAGGCGATGCAATTAATACTGATCTCATGGAACAGTTAAATAATCTTCCAGAATATGTTTCTAAGTTACTTGAAGATGAAAAGACATTCGAAGGCTATGCTAAGCTATTAAAAGAAAAACATGACTGCTATTTTATCGGAAGAAGTCTAGATTATGCAAGCGTGCTAGAAGGTGCTTTAAAGCTTAAAGAAGTATCTTATGTACATGCTGATGCTTATATTGCCGGTGAATTAAAACATGGTCCTATTGCCTTAATTGAACCTGGAACTGTAGTCATTGCAGTTGCCACTCAGCCTCATGTAGCTGCAAAGACTATCTCTAATATTCAGGAAACAATTGCGAGAGGTGCTGAAGTCATTCTATTTACTGTTGAAGGACAAGAAGTCAGCGGTGTAGAAAACACTTATTATCTTCCTAATATTCATCCTTTATTACAGAGTGTACTTGTTGCTATCCCATTACAGTTAATCGCATACCATACAGCATGCATTAAAGGCTGTGATGTTGATAAACCTCGTAACCTTGCTAAATCAGTGACTGTAGAATAACGAACGGAGAACTCCGTTCGTTTTTTCTTCACATCAATAATAAAAAAATGTATAATATCTCGTAGGGGTGATAATGTGGAAGAATCAAAAGTAAAAGATTTAACGGCTTATAAGAACCGTTTCGAAGAGGATGCCTCTTCATTCAGCGAATTCCAGGCACGTGATTTCGTTAAAGAATTAAAGAATCAAGGTAAGACTGATGAAGCTATTGAAGTAGGAAGAACATTCCTTGAAATGGCACCAGAATTAAAAGGATATATCAATTATTTTGGCTATGCTCTTTATAATAAGTATATCAACATCAGCGAAGAAGATATTTCTAAGAACGAAAGTTTATTCTATGGTATCCTAGAAGAAATCGCAAAATATTGTAAACAGGAGAGATATTCTCCACTTGAAGCTGCAGTCAATAAGGCTATTAAGCATGTATTAAAGGCTAATCCAGTAGACTATAAGAAGTTATCTGAATTATTAGACTATTTAGATGCACCTACTCTAGAAGATAAACCATTTGTTAATAAAGATGGTAAAGAATTCGAAAGTAAGAAAGAAAAATGGTATCGTATGAAAGTACGTGCATTATATGAACTTGAATCATATAGAGCATGTGTTGAAACTGCGAACATTGCTTTCACTTACAACTTAAAGTGGCATTATAATAACCTTAACTGGGTTAAATATTATCGTGCAAGCTCTCTAGTTGAACTTGGACGTTATGAAGAAGCTGAAAATGAATTCATCGCTTTACAGGGTCATTTCAATGCAGTAGATTCATTTGAAATCCTTTATAAGCTTTATATGAATACAAATCGCGAAGATGATGCTTATACACTTCTAGTTGATAAGTTCTTCAAGGGTGGATTCGATTACAAGAATATCGAAGATTATAAGAAGATTTCAGCAATGGCAAAGGCTAAGGGTCAGGATAAGGCTCATACACTTGCAGAATGCCTCATTAAGAAGCTAGAAGAAGAAAATGGTAAGACTTATGAAGCAGATGTTGATTTAGCTGATTATGCTGATTTAAGTGCCAGCGATGCATTTGATCGTGTATATAGTGAAGTCATCTATCATCTTGAAAAATACATTACTCGTCATGAAGGTAAAGTTGTATTCTACAACCATGATAAGAATTTTGGTAGTATCTTCCAGGATGGTGAAGAAAACTTATTCTTCAGACAGGCTGATTTCCTTGATGATGAAGAAGTTGAAAAGTATGACGTTGTTGAATACAGCGTAATTAAGACTTATGATAGAAAACGTCAGCAGATGAGTTCTAAAGCTGTCCTTTTAAAAGTTCTTTACGAAGAAATCAACTACTAAGAGCAGATTATTCTGCTCTTTTATTCTATTTTAGTTTTTCCCTAACTTCTAAAAGTTTTGTTTGACTTTTCCTTAATATTTCTATATTATATTTTTATATTATAAAAACAGAGAAATGACATAGTAAAGAAATGTGTGGCATAAGAGATATGATGGCTGGTGCGAATCATACGCAAACATTCTTGAATTCACCATGGAGTTGGAAGTACAAAATACTTCCCGGGTTGCCCGTTATCGCTATTTAGTGAGGTTAGTCTATGACTAATGAACTAGAGGTGGTACCGCGATAATTCGCCCTCTTGGGGTGAATTTTTTTGTTTTTAAGGGAAAGAAAAAAGGGAGGAATCTATTATGAAGAAATTTGTATGTGGTTTAATGGCAGTTGGTCTTGCATTAACTGGCTGTGGTAGTCAGTCTAGTACTAAAGATAAGGCTGATGTCAAGATTGGAGTTATCCAATATATGCAGCATGATGCATTGGATGCATCATATAAGGGATTTAAGGATACTCTTGTAAAAGCAGGTTATAAGGCTTCTAATATTACTTTAAAGAATGCCAGTGGTGAAAACTCTAACTGTGAAACCATTGCAGAAAGCTTAGTGAACGATGGAAATGATTTAATTTATGCAATTGCAACTCCTGCAGCTCAGGCTGTTGTAAAGAAGACTAAAGATATTCCAGTTGTTGTATCTGCTGTTACTGATCCAGCTGGTAGTAAATTAGTCAAATCAAATAAAAAACCTGGTGGAAATGTAACTGGGGCAAGTGATTTAACACCTGTTAAAGAACAGATTAAATTATTAAAACAGATTATGCCTAACGCAAAAACTGTTGCTGTTATGTATGCAGGTAATGAATCTAACTCTGAAATCCAGGGTAAGATGGCTGTAAAGGAAATCAAAGCTCAGGGTATGACACCATTAGTAAAGACTGTTTCTGAATCTAATGAAATCCAGTCAGTCACTGATTCTATTGTAGGTAAAGCAGATGCTTTATATATTCCAACTGATAACCTACTTGCTTCTAATATCCCAGCAGTTGTAAAAGTCACTGATCAGGCTAAAATCCCTCTTATTGTTGGTGAAGAAGGTATGTGTACTAAGGGTGGTTTAGCTACTTATGGTATTGATTACTATAACTTAGGTAGTATCGCTGGTAAACAGGCTATTAAGATCTTAACTGGTAAAGGTAATCCAGCAACTATGCCTATTGAATACTTAAAAGCGAGTGACTGTAAATTAAAGGTCAACAAAGCTCAGATGGAAAAGCTTGGCATTAAAGTACCACAGGAAGTATTAGATAAGGCTGAACTTATTTAAGGAGTGAAAGAGAATGTCTTTATTTTTAGCATTACAAAGTGCGACTTATCAGGGTGTCCTATGGGGCATTATGGCAGTTGGTGTTTATATTACATTTCGTCTATTAGATATTGCAGATATGACATGTGATGGTTCTTTCGCAACAGGAAGTGCTGTATGTGCTGTTATTCTTACTAACCATGGTAATCCAATTGTTGCAATTCTTGTAGCTACTCTTGTAGGTGCACTTGCTGGATTTGTGACTGGTTTATTACATACTAAATGTAAGATTCCTGCCATCCTTGCTGGTATCCTTGCACAGTTAGGCTTATATTCAATCAACTTACGTATTATGGGTAAATCAAATATCCCATTACTACAGACAGAAAGCTTATATGACTGGGGACCAATGGTTGGTTTAACAGTATCTCAGTCTACACTTATTGTAGGTGTTATTGCAGTAGCTATTGTAATTGCCCTTCTCTATTGGTTCTTTGGAACTGAATTAGGTAATGCATTACGTGCTACTGGTAATAATGAACAGATGGTAAGAGCTGTTGGTGTCAATACTGATTATACTAAGCTACTTGGTTTAGTGATTTCAAATGCCTTAATCGCCTTAAGTGGTGCCATGGTGGGGCAGTCAGTTGGTTATGGTGATGTCAAGATCGGTATGGGGGCAATCGTTATGGGTCTTGCGTCTATCGTTATTGGTGAAGTCATATTTGGACGTTATGGCAGTTTCTTAAAGAGACTCATTGCGATTATTGTTGGTTCAATTATTTATCGTATTATTATCGCCGTTGTTATTCAGTTAGGTTTATCAACTGATGACTTAAAGCTACTCACTGCATTTATTGTAGCTCTCGCATTAACTATTCCAGTATTAATGGCCAATAGAAAACAGACTGCAAACTATAAGAAACTTACAAAAGAGGTGGATGAAAAAAATGCTTAAGATTGAACATGTATCAAAAACATTTAACCTTGGCACTATTAATGAGAAGAAAGCCTTGATTGATATTAATCTTCAATTAGATGATGGAGATTTCGTTACTGTTATTGGTGGTAACGGTGCTGGTAAATCCACTTTAATGAATATGATTGCAGGTGTTTATCCTATTGATTGTGGTCATATTAAACTAGATGATAAAGATATTTCTTTGTATCCAGAATATAAACGTGCAGGTCTTATTGGTCGTGTATTCCAGGATCCGATGATGGGTACTGCAGCTGATATGCAGATTGATGAAAACCTCGCAATGGCTAAAAGACGTGGTCAGAAGCGTACTTTAAAGTGGGGTATCAAGAAAGAAGAAAAGAAGTTGTATTATGATCTCTTAAAGACTCTAAATTTAGGTCTAGAAGAGAGAATGACAAGTAAGGTAGGTTTATTATCAGGTGGACAAAGACAAGCTCTTACACTATTAATGGCAACTGTCACTAAGCCTAAGATTCTCTTACTTGATGAACATACAGCCGCTCTTGATCCGGCAACAAGTGCTAAGGTATTACTTTTGACTAATAAGATTGTCACTGAACAAAAGCTAACAGCAATGATGGTTACTCATGATATGCAGCAGGCTATTGATGTAGGAAATAGATTGATTATGATGTACAATGGTCAAATCATCTATGATGTTAAAGGTGAAGAAAAAAAGAAATTAACTGTTCCTTTCCTACTTAAGAAGTTTGAAGAAGCAAGTGGCAGTGAATTTGTGAATGACAGAATGTTGTTGAAATAATGAAAACATTCCAACTATATATCAAGTTGGAATGTTTTTTTATGCAGTAAAAAAGAACACCTCCTAAGAAGTGTCCTTTCATACCATTAATATTTAATATCTACAATTTCAACATCATAAGGTTTAGCAACACCGACTGTTACAACATCACCAATCTTATGAGTCATTAATGCTTTCGCAAGTGGAGATTCATTAGAAATCTTACCATGTAATGGATCAGTTTCTGTAGAACCTAAGATTGTAAATGTATCAGGTTCAGGATTTTCTTCAGATAAATCAAGAACTGTTACAGTAGCACCTAAGTTAACTACATGAGTATCTACCTTAACATCAGAACCAATGATTACTGCATTCTGCATCATTACTTCTAATTCTTTGATTCTTTCTTCAATACGAGCCTGTTTATCTCTTGCTGCATCGTAGTCAGCGTTTTCTGATAAGTCACCCTGGCTTCTTGCAAGCTTAATTTCTTCAATGACAGCTGGTCTTTCAACGTTAATAAGGTTTTCTCTTTCAGCTTTTAGCTTTTCAAAACCTTCTTTACTAATTTGCACTTTTTTATCCATTTCTTTCACCTCGCATACCTAAATATAACATACTTATTTTAATTAGACAAGAACGATTTAATCACCTAGAATACTACTTATTTTTGTAATCAATAAGTCAATTGCGACAGTATTAGTCCCACCTTCAGGAATAATAATATGTGCATATTTCTTAGATGGCTCAATGAACTGTTCATGCATTGGTCTTACAGTCTCTAAATACTGGTTACAGACTGAATCAACAGTTCTTGCACGTTCTTCTACATCTCTTCTTAAACGTCTGATAAAGCGGATATCTGCATCTGTATCCACATAGATCAGAATATCACAAAGATCTCTTACCTCTTCTTCTGCTAAGACAAAGATACCTTCTAGAATAATAACATCACGATCTTCAATGACTTCTGTGATATCACTTCTTGTATGTTTTGCATAATCATAAGTAGGTTTTTCAATTCTTTCTTTCTTTTTTAACTTCTTTAAATCTGATACTAGAAGATCATTATCAAAGGCAAAAGGATGATCGTAGTTCGTTTTTACTCTTTCTTCCATTGTCTTATCACTTTGATCTTTGTAGTAATCATCTTGTTTAATGATTTTTACTCTATGACTGCCTTTAAAACGGTCATAGATAGATTGTGCGATAGAAGTCTTACCAGAAGCACTTCCACCTGCAATCCCAATAATGACAGCTTTATTTTCCATGGTTTACCTTCCTTCCCATATCATTCTCTAATACCGGATAATCAATTTCTACATAAAGTATTTCCATTGGATGGTTGGCTACTTCCACCAATTCATTATCTTCATTATAAATCTTATCAACAGTAAAATAAATATTTGAATGACTAGGAGAGAATATTTCTATCTTATCTCCCACCTTGAAATAATTGCGCTGTTCAATTTTCGCACGTTTAGATTCTTGATCATAACCTAAAACACGCATAACGAATTCCTGTGTAGGATGCTCATCTCTTAAGTTATAAAGCTGTTCATCTACACCAGGATTATCATAAAAGAATCCATGACAGAATGCTCTATTGGCTGCTTTTTGTAGTTCATCTTCATATTTCTTTGAATCTGCAAAATGATCAGGATCAGCGCAATATGTATCAATGAGTTTTCTATAAGTAGATACAACTGTCGCAATATAATGGACAGACTTCATACGCCCTTCTATCTTGAATGAATCCACACCACATTCTATTAATTCACCAATATGATGAATGAGGCACATATCCTTAGATGACATAGTAAATGGGAAATCTTCATTAATAGATTGTCCATTCTCTTCTAAATCATAATACCATCTACAACTTTGTGAACAGCCACCTCTATTCGCATCTCGTCTAGAATAGTAGTTAGATAACATACAACGACCACTATAAGAAATGCACATAGCACCATGTATGAAGTATTCTAGGTCAATATCAGGGGCATTTTTTCTAATGTCCTTCAAGTCAACAAAAGTTGTTTCACGACCTAGTACTACTCGATCCATCCCCATATCTTCAAAGAACTTAACGGCAGATGAATTAGTCACTGACATCTGTGTAGAGACATGTACTTCTAGCTTTAAGTTCATACTTTTCGCAAGATTCATAATATATGGATCTGCCACAATAATAGCTGTAACACCTGCATCATCTAATGCCTGTAAGTATTCTTTAATACCTTCTAGGTTATCATGATGAAGGATGATATTACATGTAACATGGATTTTAGCACCATATTGATTCGCAAACTGTACTGCTTCTTTAATATCTTCTATAGAGAAGTTAGATGCTTGTGATCTTAAAGAGAATTCTTTACCACCGATAAATACTGCATCTGCACCATAAATAATAGCTGTTTTAAGCTTTTCTAGGTTTCCTGCGGGAGCAAGTAATTCTGGCTTCTTTACAATCACACGACGACCATCAATAACCTTACTTATTGGCTGCATCTTCTAGATCCCTCCTCTTTACATCTTCAAGACGATAAATTGTATCATCATATAGGAAACCTCGATCAAGAGGTTTTGAAATCTTTCTTAATAAAGGAAGATATTCTTTTACTTCTTTGTCATATGTACCTCTTTCTAAGGCTTTAAGACAATCACAATACATACTAGTGACTTCTACTGCTTCTCTTGAATCCATAAACATTGTTTCAATATAAAGGTAGTCAAAGTCCTTTAATGTATTGAATAAGTCCAATGTATATAATCTAGATTTGCTGAATACAGCCGTTCCACGATTTGTTTCATATATATGACAAGGAAAATCCTGTCCACGTGGATTTATTGTAAGAGCGTCTTTATTATGGCTTAATGTTGTATTGCTTGCTGATTCATAGTTAGAGATCAAATGTCTCTTACTCATCATCATATACTGTACACCATGGCCTAATACAAATAATGGCATATCACAGTTCTTACGTATTTCTAGCTGTTCCTTTAAAGATATTTCTTTAGAAACAAAAGCACCAGAAATACCATAATGAGATAAAGTATTCAGTGTACTTGAATTAGTATTAAGAGTTAAAGGATGATAAATCATATTAAAATCATAACCCTTTTGATTCACCATACGTAATACACCAAAATCCTGGAAAATTAATCCATTGATTCCAATATCATGTAACGCATCAATATGCTTTTCTAATCCTTCTAGATCATGTTCATCATACATAGCATTCACATAAACATAGAGTTCTTTTGCCTGTTCTTTGATTTCTTTCAATTCTTCAATAGAAAACTTCACTGGTGTCAAAACACTATAGTCTGATCCAGCCATAATCAAAGAAACACCCATATCAACATAATCATAAAGATATCCACGATCATTTAAATTAATTGCGATTTTCATTGTGTTCCTTTCTAGTAATGATACATAGACCATCACCTACCTGCACATAATGTGCATCATACTCTTCATTAGAGAAGATCCAGTCTTTAAAACGTTTGATTTTTCTTACAAGAGCACGTGTGTTTCTATTCTTAATATTTGGTATATCAAAAATCATGCCATGGAAATCAAGATTATCCACTAACACAAAACCATCCTCCTTTAAATAAGGAACATATTTTTCAAAGAAACGCTGATATTGCGCTTTAGCTGCATCAATAAAAAGACAATCATAAGGTGCATGATTCAACAATGTATCATCAAATTCTAATGCATCTTCATGATAGATTGTAATATTGTCTTCCTGATGGAAATCTTTAATATTTACAACTGCTTCCTGATAACGTGTATCATCTCTTTCAATTGTATCTACATGAAGCCCTTTGACATGAGTGGCCATCATTAAAGATGAATACCCAATGGCACTTCCAATCTCTAATACAGACTCCGCATTTCTCTTATTTAATTCATCAATAAGGTATTCAATACCTTCTTTTTGCATAATAGGCACATCTTTCACAAGTGCATATTCTTCTAATTCATAAAATGATTTCATTAATACCACTTATTCTCCTTCACTACTTTCTGATGTTCTTCATATGTCTTTGAATAGATGACAGTTCCATCTTTCTTCGCAAAGAAGAATAAATAATCAGATGGTGTATAGTTTGCGACTGCATCCATTGTCTTTTGTGGGACACATGCAATAGGACCAATAGGAAGTCCTGCATATTTATATGTATTATAAGGAGAATCAATCTTAGTCATCTTTGTAGAGACTTTGACACCTGTTCTATTTAATGCATAGTTGACAGTAATATCTGACTGTAATCTCATACCAGTCTTTAAACGATTGATAAATACGCCTGCAATGGCTGGACGGTCTTTATCAAATAAAGATTCTCTTTCTACGACTGAGCATAATGTTAAGAATTGATGAGGTGTATAGCCAAGCTTAGTCATTGACTCCTTATAAGGTGTTAATTGTTGATCCATATAATCCAGCATTTCTTCTGTGACCTTTTCAATAGTTGTAGATTCACCATAAAGCACATATGTTTCTGGATAGAAATAACCTTCTAATGGATAAAGAATACCCTTTTGAAGAATATCATCACTTAAGAACCAATACTTAGAAATTAACTGCTTTAAATAAGACTGATCACCCCATTTATCTAATACTTCCTGTTCTGTTTTACCAGTTACATTTGCCACCCTTTTAGCTGCCTGAGGAATAGTAATTCCTTCAGGGATAGTTAAGGAAGACTTCACAACATAAGAGCTGTTCATCTTTGACATGATACTATACATCTTTGAAAGAGACATGTTCTTATTCAAATTGTAAGTTTGAGAGACAACTGAAGGCTTATGAATCTTTAAGTAAACCTTAGCCACCAATTTATTTTTTATTAAGCCTTTTGACTCTAATGTATTTAAAACTGTATATGCATTCTCACCTTTTTTTACAGTCACCTGCACAACTTCACTTTTAGAAGAGACATTTCCTGTACCACTTATATAAAATAAGCCTGTACCTCCTATTAATAATACAACTACAAGGACTGCCGCTATGATTTTCTTTTTCATACATACATCTCCTTTTCCTTAACCATTATATAGAATTAAGCCGATAATTGCCATAAAAAAATAAGGCATGAAAATGCCTCATTTTACTACACGCAAGTTTTCCGCTCCTTTTTCCATACATACTGGAGCATGGATTGTGAATTGATGATGTGTTTCATATAAAACAGCACGCTTTTCATCTTCTTTGATTTCAAAGCTTTCAAGTGATCCACCCTGTTTACATGCAACAAGTAAGTACTTATCTCTAAATAAGAGTAAAGATTTAGGTCCTTCATCTGTTTCCATACAATCCACTCTTGTAAGTTTTCCTGTTTCTGCGTCTCTTTCAAAGGCAACAAGTGTATCATCACCTTTATTAATTACAAAGATGAAATGTCCATTTTCAGTAATAACCATATCCATAGGTGTATTCACACCATCATATTCATCTTTAGAATAAGTCATCACTTCATCAATTAAAGTAAACTTGTTATGCTTTACACTATAACAAGCAATTGTACTTGAAATTGAATTCAAGATATATGCGAATTTACGATTCTTAGAATAAACAAGCTTCAATGGCCCACTTCCAGGAGTAAGTTTGAATGATAATTCTTCATCTTTGATTAATTCACCTTTTTCACCTTCAGTAAAGAAGATTACTTCATCGCCACCTAAATCAGTGACAACAAGTTTTGTATTATCTGGAGTGAATGTCATGAATGTTGGATGAGATTCAGTCTGTTTTACTGGATCAATACTATGACCATCTAATTTCACTGTCTTTGATACTCTAATGATCTTAGAAGTCTTAATAGGCACAGTGACAACTTCGCCATTATAATAATCAATTGCATAGGCATAACTAGAATTTTTATTTAAGAGAGTCTGAATATAAGTACGTCCTTCATTTCCTACTCTAGCTGCAAGTCCTAGCTGAACTTCCATGCAGGCATACTGCCAGATACCACCATCCTGAGCACGTCCTGTTCCATTACGATAAGTCAAGTACATAAAACGTCCATTTTTATTCATTGCGAGAGGGTTGGCAAGAGACTTAACGAAAGATTTCTTAATGATTTCTCCGTTGTCTACATTAAAATAGAATGCATAAATACCACGATCAAGGTCTGTTCCTTCACTACCTACAAAGAAAATATCTACTGTTTTTGTTTTACTAAAAAGTCCCATAATTATCTCCTTACTAAAACTAGGTAACGGTTGTTACCTAGTTCTTATCACATTCAGAACAATCTGTGACGCAGTCCCCATCCTCGCATACGCAGCCATCACATTTATCATCTGTTTCTTCTTCATCATGCATATTGAAGTCTTCTAGAACTTCTTCTAGACGCTCCCATTCAGCTGGATCTTCGATATCGTATAGATGATTATCGTCATCATAACGAGATGCAAAAATCTGCTCATCATCGTCTTCACTATAGTACATGACATATTTATTTCCATTCTCTTCATCCTCATAAGTGAAAAGAATTTCAAATACGTTTTCTTCCCCGTTATTATCAGTAATCACAATTTTATTGTCGTCCATTGCTTATCTCCTTATCTTATCAAGATAGCCCTGAAGAATTTCAACTGCTGCCATCTTGTCAACAACCTGTTTACGTTTCTTTCTAGAAACATCACCAAAAATCAGATTATTTGTCGCAATAACAGTAGTCAATCTTTCATCTTCAAGAATAACTTCAACATCCATCATCTTCTCTAAACGTTCTTTAAAATCAATAGAAATCTGTGCACGTTCACCAAGATCACCATTCATATGCTTAGGTAATCCTAAAACAATTGTATGAATATTATTCTCTTCTACGATATTCTTGATATGATAAGCACATTTCTTATAAGCGTTTTCGCTAAAATGATAAGTTTCTACACCATGTGCAAGCATTCCTAATGTATCACTTACCGCAATACCGCAAGTACGTGAACCTAAATCTAGTCCTAAAATCTTTTCCACTATTTAGACTCCAAATAGAACTTTACAAGTTCTTCAATAATTTCATCACGATCAGCCTGCTGAATAATAGATCTTGCACTCTTATGACTTGAAATATAAGCAGGATCATTAGAGATCAGATAACCAGCAATCTGGTGAACTGCATTATATCCTCTTTCTTCTAAAGCCTCAGCAACTGTCATCAAATTATTTCTAATTACTTCTCGCTTGAGATCTTCTGAGTTAAATACTCTTGTCTGTGTATAATCTTGTGCCATAATGAACCCCCCTATACAAGTTATATTTTAGTATAAACGAAGATAAAATTCAATTTTTTTACAATTTAGATTTTAAGGCAGTGATTGCTTCATCAATCTTATCTAATGTAGGTGCACCACCCTGAGCAAAATCTGGTTTTCCTCCGCCACGACCATCAAGTACTTCATTCATAGCCTTAACTAATACACCTGCTTTATATGTATTTGTAAGATCCTTAGTAATACCTACAAAATATGAATTCTTTCCTTCAAAAGTGCTTGTCACTACGACAATACCACTACCTAACTGGTCTCTAAAATCAAACGCCATCTGTTTAGCAGCTGCATTATCTTTTTCTACATGAGTATAAAGGAACTTCACACCATTGACTTCTTCAACCTGAGATGCCTGGTTCTTTGCTTCTAATGCATTCAACTTACTTGTTAATGTTTCGATTTCTTTTTTCATTATATTAAGAGTAGTCATTGTGCTTTCAGCTTTTTCTACGATCTTATTGAAATCATTTGCCTTAAGTACAGTACCTACTTCTTCTAAAGTTTCTTCAGATTTTCTTAATGCTTTATAAGCTCTCACATTAGTGACTGCTTCAATTCTTCTTACACCAGAACCAACTGAAGTTTCCATTTCAATCTTGAATAAACCAATCTTTGCAGTATTAGAAACATGTGTACCACCACATAATTCTACTGAGAAGTCACCTACACGTACAACTCTTACAACATCACCATATTTTTCATCAAATAAAGCTGTTGCCCCTGCATTGATGGCTTCTTCCTTAGGCATTTCTTTAACATCAACATCAACACCCTTGAAGATATATTCATTAACCATATCTTCTACAGCTGTTAATTCTTCTTTAGTCATCTTTGATGGATGAGTGAAGTCAAAACGTAATCTGTTTTCATCTAAGTATGAACCAGCCTGTCCAACATGTGAACCTAAGACATTCTTTAATGCAGCATCTAGTAAATGTGTTGCAGTATGGTTATTTTCAATTAATGCACGACGTGCTGTATCCACTGTTAATTCTACAGTATCACCTACATGTACACTGCCACTCGTTAACTTAATATAATGTAAATGCTGACCATTAGGAGCCTTTAATACATTAATGACTTCTGCATCAAACTGATCTGAATGAGCAGAACCTGTATCGGCACACTGACCACCCATTTCAGCATAGAAGTTAGTTGTTTCAACGATGATTTCACCTTCATCAGTCAGTTCATCGACCTTTTCTCCATCCTTGAATAAACCTATAACTGTAGTCTTACAAGGTGCTGTGTCATAAACGAAAGTAGAAGGAGTAGTGAAATCCATTAAATCAATCTTCTGAGAAGCCATTGATTCTCTTTCACCACGTGCTGCACGAGCACGATCCTGCTGTGCTTTCATTTCTACCTGGAACCCTTCGCTATCAACAGTGAATCCAGATTCTTCTGCGATTTCAATAGTTAATTCTAGTGGGAAACCATATGTATCATATAACATGAAGGCAGTAGAACCATCAATCATCTTATTATCAGAGTGTGCAATAACATCCTTAATCTTCTTTTCACCCTGAGATAATGTCTTATGGAATGCCACTTCTTCTTTCTTAATAGCTTCCTTAACAAATTCTGCTTTTTCTGGAAGATAATCATAGAATTCTTTCATGTTATCTACTACAACATCCACTAAAGTATATAAGAAAGGCTTATCGATACCAATGTTCTTACCGTAACGAACAGCTCTTCTTAAAATTCTTCTTAATACATAACCACGTCCTGCACGGTCAAACATAGCACCATCACTTAATGCGAATGTTACAGTACGGATATGATCGGCAATAACTCTATAAGCCATCTTATCTTCTGCATACTTTACATCAGCTAATTCTTCTGCTGCATGAATGATAGGTAAGAATAAGTCTGTATCAAAGTTTGTTTCACCTTCCTGGATGATTGAAGTAATTCTTTCAAGACCCATACCAGTATCAATATTCTTATGTGGTAATTCTTTATAATCTTTACGATCAATTGTAGGATCACAATCAAACTGAGAGAATACGATATTCCAGATTTCTACATAACGATCATTTTCCATTTCTTCAAAGAATAGTTTTTCGCCGATATGATCTGGGTCATATTTTTCTCCACGGTCATAGAAGATTTCACTATCTGGTCCACCAGGTCCTGCACCGATTTCCCAGAAGTTATCTGCAGTCTTTAAGATATGTGATGGATCTACACCACATTCTTTAGTCCATACATTGTATGCATCTTCATCATCCGTATAAACAGTGATGTACAATTTATCTTTATCAAAAGCAAGCCATTCTTCCCCTGTTAAAAATTCCCATGCAAAATGAATTGCTTCTGTTTTAAAATAATCACCAATAGAGAAGTTACCTAACATTTCAAAGAATGTATGATGACGTGCTGTCTTCCCTACGTTTTCAATATCGTTTGTACGAATAGATTTCTGTGCATTTGTGATACGATTACATGCTGGTTTTTCTGTACCATCAAAGTATTTCTTTAATGCTGCTACCCCTGCATTGATCCATAATAATGTTGGGTCATCATGTGGAATCAATGAAGCGCTTGGTTCAACCATATGTCCCTGTTTCTTGAAATATTCAAGGAATAATGCACGAGTCTGATTACCTGTTAACTTTTTCATAATATCCTCCTAAATAAAAAAGCCATTCCTTAAAAGGAACGACTTAAATCGCGGTACCATCCTTATTCATAGATACTATCTATGCCCTTTATGACTTTAACGCAGTCATACGTTGATGTTTACATCACTCTCGAAAGGAGCCTTCCTTCATACACCCAAGAACTTGCACCACCCGTTCTCTCTCTTAAGACCTCTATGAAGTACTTATCTTTCTCAACGATTATGCACCTATTATACATAAAAAAAAGATAAGGCGCAAGCCTTATCTCTATTCTTCGATTAAAGAACCTTCTGCAAGCATTTCACCCTTGATTGGTAATAACTTGTAGATAAGTTTCATAAACACCGCATCAAATGGTAGCATGATTACTGTAGTTATAATATTGAATACTGTATGGAAGTTTGCCACCTGATGAGCTGGAGTTCCAGAGAATTCAGCAATCCATGATAATAATGGTGTGGCAGAACATATAATCAAGAAGAAGATTGTACCTACCAAGTTAAATAAAACATGGAATGTCGCAATACGCTTAGAATTTCTACATCCAGTCACTGATGCAAGAACGGCAGTAATACAAGTACCGATGTTTAATCCACATACCATGAATGCTGCTGTACTAAATGGAACTAAGCCCTTAGTTGCAAGCGCAGAAAGAATACCTACTGCTGCACCAGAAGACTGAATCAAAGCAGTAAAGGCAGCTGCAAATAATACTGCAAGTATTGGATTAGAAAGAGTTGTCATTAATTTAATAAAGACCGGTTCCTTCTGAAGTGGCACAACGGCCCCGCTCATCATATTCAGACCCATGAATAGGATACCAAATCCAGTCATGACTGAACCAATGCCTCTTACCTTACGACTCTTAAAGAATAAGCACAAGAAGACACCCACAACTGCAAAGACCGGTGCAACAACACCTACATTAATTGCAATCATCTGTGCTGTAATAGTTGTACCGATATTAGAACCCATTACAACCCAGATACATCTGTTTAATGTCATCAAGCTAGCATTCATGAAACCAATCAACATAACAGTCACTGCAGAAGAACTCTGTACAGCAGCTGTTACACCGATTCCAACAAGAACACCTTTAAATTTTGTATTTGTTAATTTTTCTAAGATAGTTTTTAAGCGGTCACCTGCAGCATCTTCTAAGGAATCACTCAAAACCTGCATTCCATATAAAAAGAGTGCCAGCCCACCTAATAAATCAAGCCAGTTAGTTATTTTCATAATCTCGTTTTCCTTCTTTTACCACTCCATTATAACGTGTCTCTACGTAAATGTCGTTAACTAAATGTTAAAATAATCTTAAGTTTATGTAAAGTACTTTACAAAAATAACTTAAATTTAATGTTTTTAACGAACTATTTACTTGATTATTCGAAGTCAGATATCGAAAAAGTAGAAGTATTCTGTCTCTCCTGAAAGCGTTTGAGTAATGTTGTGCGTCTTTGTTCGTCCTGATTGTTATGTAGGCCACGAATAAAGACGCCATGATCCCCTAAGATAAACAAAGACTGCTTAGCTCTTGTGATACCTGTATATAATAAGTTCTTCTTCATCATGATGCTATATTCTGGCAGCACTGACATAATAACAATCTTAAATTCATTACCCTGAGATTTATGAACGGACATGCAATAAGCATGCCTTAACATATTGAATTCACTGGTACGATAATTGACAAACTGACCATCAAAGTCCACTGTCAAGCTGTCATAAGGTAACCCTGTGTCTTCCTTACTTTCTATTTCTACTAGAATACCTACATCTCCATTATAGACATCATCATCTGGACGATTTCTTAATTGAAGAAGCTTATCTCCTTCCCTAAAGATCTTACCACCCACTTTGATTTCAGCTTTATCACTTGTGGGTGGATTAAAAATAGCCTGTAATGATTCATTTAAAGCATCTATACCTGCAACACCACGATACATAGGAGCAAGTACCTGTACATCGGATGCATCATAACCTTCTTCTACTGCCTTTTTCACAATAATCTGTACACAATGAGCGACATCCTTATTAGGACAGACAGTAAAATGAATATCACGATAATCATCAAAGACATGTGAATCATATTGATCGTTTCTAATATCATGGGATAATGCCACAATGCCACTGCCTTCTTCTTGACGATAAATAGTCTGTAAGCAGATATGAGGAATACCACTTAATAACATATCCTTTAAGACATTACCTGGTGATACAGATGGCAGCTGCTGGTCATCACCAATCAGCAGAATCTTATGAACATGACCACAGGCATCTAGTAATTTAGAAAATAAGAGAGTATCTACCATAGAGAACTCATCAATAACAAGGAGATCTATATCTAAAGGATGATCTGCATTCATAGAGAATGTATTAGTAGATATATCCCATTTTAATAAGCGATGAATAGTGGATGCTTCTAGTTTAGTCAATTCTGATAGTCGTTTAGCCGCACGTCCTGTAGGTGCTACTAAACCAATCTTTTCATCAGGATATAATGAACGATAAACCTTTAAAATAGCCTGTACGATGGTTGTTTTACCTGTACCTGGACCACCTGTCAAAATAAGCGCAGATTCTTCTAAGAACTTCTTAATCGCATTCTTCTGTATTTCATCATATGTAATACCCTGTGATTTTTCTGTTCTTTTAATTTTTTCATCAATTAAAGACTCTTCAATAGGATGAGCCGATTGATTCAGATAACGTTCAAACTTTTCAGCAATCATCTTCTCACTCTCATATAAATCACCTGGGTAATAACGTTCTTCTTCCTGAATTACTTTTGTACCTGTAATATCATCTAGATTCTTCTCAAATAATTCATCAGGACATTCAGGTAGCATATGTCTGAAATTATGATAAAAGGATTCATAATCACTATAGGTACTTCCTGTCTGAAAACATAAATCCATTAAAGAAGCCAGAATACCTGCTTGAATACGTTTTTCATCAAGTGGCTCTACACCGGTTTTCATCGCGAGTTCATCAACACTTTTAAAACCAATACCTTCTATATCATCAATAAGACGATAAGGATCATTCTGTAATACATCAAGTGTCTTCTCTTTATAATAATTCTGTATTAAAGTCAGATTACGCGTAGAAATTCCATTGCCCATAAAGAAAGATAATACCTGCTGATCATAATCCTGACTCGTGAGTATACCAACAATATTATTTTTAATGGTCTCACTCATATGAGGAATCCCATTTAAACACTCTGGATTCTCCTTTATAGTTGTTAGAGCTTTTTCACCTAAAGCATCTACAATTCTTTCAGCCATCTTCTTACCCACTCCCTTAAAGAGCGGTGAAGAAAGATAGCGGATAATCTCACCTCGATCATCCGCTAGAATTATCTCATAAGAAGACACCTTGAATTGTTTTCCATAACGTGGATGTGTCACATAGTTCCCTTTAATACGATAACGATCATCATTATTGACATAGGACATATTTCCTGTAATAGTGATTTCTTCATCATCTGTCTCAAAAACTGCAACTATATATTTATTTTCTGGATTATAGAAAATAACCTTACTTATAATGCCTTCATATTCTTCCATTATAGATAATCAATCTCCTTGCCGTCTTTATAGACTTTATCAATCGTACCTCCACCTAAACATACATCTCCATCATAGAAGACAGCTGCCTGACCTGGAGTGACCGCCTTGATTGGTTTCTTAAATGTAACATAAAGTGTTGTTTCATCAATAAAGTGTAAAGATACATCATTATCTTTCTGGCGATATCTAAACTTAGCCGTACAATTATATTCACCCTCTGGCTTTGTTTCAGATACCCAGTTCACATCAGTAATCAATGCGCCATGAGACAATAACCATTTATTACTATCTCCCTGAGCAATATATAAAATATTCTTATCATAATCTTTTCCCACGACAAACCAAGGCTCACCATTGCCACCAATACCTAAGCCTTTTCTCTGTCCAATTGTATAGTACATAATACCCTGATGATCACCAATAACCTTCTTAGATACAATATCCACCATCTTGCCTGATTTAGCAGGAATATAGTTCTTTAAGAATTCTCTAAAGTCTCTTTCACCAATGAAGCAGATTCCTGTAGAGTCCTTCTTATGGGCTACAGGGAGATCAAGTTCTTCCGCAATTCGTCTTACTTCAGGTTTAGTAAGTTCACCAATTGGGAACAGTGAATTATTTAACTGATTCTGATTCAATTGACATAAGAAATAAGTCTGATCCTTATTATTATCTACACCACGAAGCATCACAGATTCTTTTCCTTCAGTATGAACAACACGGGCATAATGTCCTGTTGCAATATAATCAGCATCAATAGACTTAGCATAATCTAAAAAGGCTTTAAATTTTATATGTTTATTACATAAGATATCAGGATTAGGCGTGCGTCCTTTCGCATACTCTTCTAGGAAATATGTAAAGACCTGATCCCAGTATTCTTTAATAAAGTCCACTCTACGAATCTCAAGTCCAAGATGAGTCGCAACAGCCTGCGCATCCTGGTAATCTTTTTCCTGTGGACATACATCGTCATTATTTGTAGGGTTACCTAGAATATCATTATTTAATGAACTATCCCAGTTTCTCATAAATACACAGATTACTTCATAACCTTGTTTCTTTAATAAATAAGCGGCAACGGCACTATCTACACCGCCACTTAATCCAAGTACAACTCTTTTCATGTTCTACCTCCCTTTGTCTAGTATTCTACCACACAAAAAAGGCTCTTGAAAGAGCCTCCTACTATTCTGCGTTCATTCTTGTCATTGGAAGCATTGCAGCACCGATAGCACCACAGTCTTCTAATTCTGTTTCAAGTAGTGGAATATGATTTCTCATACCTACATGAATCTTCTGATTGAATTCTTTTGTTAACTGATCTAGGAAATACTTCTTAGACTTCATAACACCGCCACCTACTACAAAGCAATGTGGATCAACTGTATGTGCGATATTTGCGAATAATGTAGCAAGTTCACTAATACATTCATCCGCAATACCCTGAGCAGTTTCATTACCTTCAGCAGCTAATCTAAATACATCACCTGCATGATGTACTAAATCCTTTCCAAGAGCTTCCTGACCCTTTCTAGTGATTGCAGTACCAGAACATTCTCCTTCTGCAGCACCTGGATTTAAAGCCCCCTGCTTATAACCATTATTCTTAACGATGATATTACCGATTTCACCAGCGTGTCCTCTACCACCAGAGACTAACTGTTTATTGACTGTGAAAGCTCCGCCAATACCTGTAGAAACTGTTACATAATAACAAGTTGGATAATTCTTACCAGCACCTAATACTGCTTCAGCAAGACCAGCTACGTTTGCATCATTATCTAAGAATACAGGTTTATTGAATTTTGTAGATAACTTTTCAGCAATTGGGTAATTTTCAAAACCAGGAAGGTTGCTTGCCATAATCATAACACCCTTTACAACATCAACTGGTCCTGGCACACCAATACCAATACCTTCTACATTTTCAATACCACCACATACTGTATAATCAATTGCTTCAATCTGACGACAGATTTTTGCAGTAACAGCATCTGGTCCTTTTTCTCTTTCAGTAGCATCCTTCACTTCGCTATATGACTTACCATTTTCATCAACAAGTAAAGTTCTTACGTTTGTACCACCTAAATCAATTCCAATATAATACTTCATATTCTATATACCTCCAAGAAACATTATATTACATATTACACTTCCACGCTATGAAAAAAGTTCTTTTTGTATCTTTTCTAACTGTTCCGGTAATTGTGAAGTAACCGTTTTACCTTTTAAGTAACTCATAGAGCCTATCGGATCCACAAAAGTTAATCGATAAGCATGGAGGAACTGATGATTGAGATGAAACTTCTTCTTTACTTCCTTATTCCATTCAAAATCTCCATATTTACTATCACCCATAACTGGATGTCCTGTCGCACTTAAATGGATACGAATCTGATGTGTACGGCCAGTGCGGGACTTTGACAGTTGCAGAGCCTCTGATTTTAAAAAACGTTGATTACAACGTTATTTTTTTGTCAAA
>NZ_JBHSEB010000043.1:0-40111 GCF_042651925.1 Catenibacterium sp. GCM10023432
AGACAAATGCCTATAAAATCAATAAATTCTAGAAAATTTAACTATTTATTGACATTTAATAGTTTGTCTTTTGATTTCTTTATACCATCTTCATACATTTTTTACAGCGAAAAAATGTGCTATCTATACACTTTTTACAGCGAATAAATGTAGTATTATACACTTTTTACAACGTAAAAATGTGTGCTTCAGATATTTTAAAGCGTAAAAAAAGACTATCACACATAAGTGTCATAGTCTTTAAATGTTATAATTTGAAGTTTGCTGCGTCTTTCTTGAACTGTACAACATCTTCATCAGTACCTAATACAAAGTGTGTTTCAGTAATCTGATGCTGAGTACCAGCATTATAATCAAGACCGCTTGTTTCATAATCATAAGAGAATGATTTTCTTACCTTTTCTACTCTTGGGTTAGAATGAGGGATGGCAGATAATAATGATCTTGTATATGGATGGAGAGGATTACTAAAGATTTCATCTGCAGTTCCTGTTTCTACTAAGTGACCTAAATGCAATACACCAATTCTATCAGAGATGTATTTAACCATTGATAAGTCATGAGCAATGAATAAGTAAGCAGCACCTGTTTCTTTCTGCATCTTCTTCATTAGGTTTACAACCTGTGCCTGAATAGATACGTCTAGGGCTGAGATTGCTTCATCGGCAATGATTAGATCAGGGTTCATAATTAAGGCTCTTGCGATACCAATACGCTGTCTCTGACCACCAGAGAACTGGTGTGGGAAACGGTTCGCATGTTCTTTTGATAAACCTACCATTTCAAGAATCTTATAAACCTTTTCTTCTCTTTCTTTTTCATCTTTATAATCATGATGAATATCAAGACCCTGAGCAATAATATCAATAACCTTCTTACGAGGGTTTAAACAAGCCATTGGATCCTGGAAAATCATAGCCATCTTAGTACGTAATGTCTTAAGAGCTTTCTTAGACATCTTACCAGTGATATCTTCACCTTCGAAGATGATCTGACCATCAGTCGGATCATATAATCTAATAATGGCACGACCAGTAGTAGATTTACCTGAACCAGATTCACCTACTAAACCATATGTTTCACCTGGCATGATTTTGAATGAAATACCATCAACGGCTTTTACAGTAAACTTTCTAGTTGGATAGAAATACTGTTTTAAATTCTTGACTTCAAGAATTGGAGTCTGACTATTCTTGTCCATTACTTGGTACACCTTCTTTCATCATGTTATCGATTCTCTTTCTTAATGCTTCAGGCATTTCTACCTTTGGCGCATTTGGATGCATTAACCAGCTGGCTACCTTATGAGTTGTAGAACCTTCTACTTTGAACATAGGTGGTTCAATTCTCTTATCGATATTTAATGCATATTTATTACGTGGTGCGAATGCATCACCTTTGATTTCTTTTGTAACGTTTGGTGGTGAACCAGGAATTGTATATAATTCTGGATCATCAGTATTTAAATCCGGCATTGCTGATAAAAGACCCCAAGTATATGGATGTAAAGGTCTGTAGAAGATATCTTCAATAGAACCTGTTTCTACAATCTTACCTGCATACATAACGTTTACGAAGTCAGCTACCTTAGCAACTACACCTAAGTCATGTGTGATATAAATAACTGAAATATCTTTTTTCTTTTGTAAGTCCTGAATTAATTCAAGGATCTTAGCCTGGATAGTTACATCTAGGGCTGTTGTAGGTTCGTCACAGATTAATACATATGGATCACATGATAAAGCGATTGCGATAACAACACGCTGTCTCATACCACCAGATAACTGATGAGGATAATTCTTCATACGTTTTTCTGCGTTAGTGATTCCTACTTCTTCAAGAAGTTCAACAGCCTTTTTATATGCGTCTTCTTTAGATGTTCCATAATGATACATCATTGGTTCCATGATCTGTTTACCAATTGTCATTGTTGGGTCTAGAGAAGTCATCGGATCCTGGAAGACCATCGCAATCTTACGACCACGGATTTCCTTCTGGATTTCCTTTTCTGTCATCTTAGTAATATCTACTGTATGTTTTTCATCAGTATCTGGATCATGCCAAGTATAGTCGATTGAACCACTTTCAATATTACCATTCTTAGCTAAGATACCCATGATAGCTTTTGTAGTAACTGATTTACCTGAACCAGATTCACCTACAATCGCAATTGTTTCTCCCTTATAAAGGTCTAAGTTAACACCACGGATGGCATTCACTTTCTTACCTTCAACCTTAAAGGAGATATTTAAGTCTCTGATTTTTAAAATTCTTTCTCTGTCAGCCATAATTACATCTCCTTCATAGTAGGATCAAGTGCATCTCTTAAACCATCACCTAATAAGTTGAATCCTAACATTAATACTGCAAGGATAATAGCTGGGATAGTCATCTGAGTTGGATATACTGTGAATACTTCGAAACCTGAGTTGATCAAAGTACCAAGTGAAGCCTGAGGTACAGTTAAACCTAAACCAACGAATGCTAGATATGCTTCATAGAAAATTGCATTTGGGATAGTCATCATAGACATGATGATTAACTGACCAAAGATGTTTGGTAAGATTTCCTTGAATAAGATAAAGATATTGCTTGCACCTAATGTTCTAGAAGCAAGAATGAATTCATCTTCCTTGATTTTTAATACCTGTGCTCTTGTGATACGAGACATAGGAATCCATTCAGTGAAGATTAATGCAAGAATAACGGTATATAAAGAAGGCTTTAATACTGTTAAAAGAATAGTTAATACTACTAGTGTTGGGATAGAGTTGATGATTTCCTGAATTCTCTGAAGGATAGAGTCAACTAAACCACCAAAGTAACCAGAAATTAAACCATAAGTCATACCAACTACGATATCAATAACTACTGCAACTAATGCGATAATTAATGAAATACGAGTACCCTGCCATGTTCTTACGAACAAGTCACGGCCATATTTATCAGTACCGAAGAAATGAGTACCATTTGGAAGAACATTTGCAATAGATGTATCAATTGCATCATATTTCCAATGAGAAATCATTGGTACAAAGATAGCAAGTAAAGCAATGATAATAATACAAGCTAAACCAAAGATTGCACCTTTGTTCTGAGTAAAACGGTAAACAACGTCTTTCCAAGCAGGTCTTGCAGGAGCAACTTCATCAATGTTGATATTCTGTTTATCACCGATAAACTCAAAATCATCTGGCAAAAATTCATACTTCTTGTCATCCATCTTAGTTGTCCCCCTTTCCTAAACGGATACGTGGATCGATAATACCATAAGATACATCGATTACTAACATCATAATGATATACATGAATGCATATAAGAATGAACATGCAACGATGATGTTGTAGTCATTGGCACGGATACTATTAATTAATAGTTTACCTAAACCTGGTACAGAACAGATCTGTTCTACTACCATTGTACCAGTCATCAAGTTAACTAGGATTGGACCTAAGATAGTGATTACTGGAATTAAGGCATTACGTAATGCATGCTTGAAGATTAATGTCTTACGATCTAAACCTTTAGCCATTGCAAGAGTCATATATTCACTATTTAATACAGAAATCATTTCTGTACGAGTGAAACGTGCTACGTTGGCAATAACGCTCATAGATAAAGCGATAACTGGCAATATAGATGAGAAGATTGGATTCATATCATCATACATTGTTGGTAAGATGCGAAGATCATTACTGAACAAGATAACAAGTAATAATGCGAATACGAATGATGGGATAGATACACCTAAGATAGAAATAATAGTTGCGATTGTATCCCAAATAGTGTTCTTGTTTAATGCAGCAACGATACCAAGTAACATACCTACTAATGTACCCAAGATACATGCAGCAATACCATATGCAAATGAAATCTTAGCTGCGTCAAATACTAATTCAGAAACATTCTGATCTTTGTATAAAACATAAGAAACACCGAAGTCGCCTGATAACATATTCTTTAAGTATGTACCATACTGTACAAGAATTGGCTTATCAAGACCATATTTTGCCATAATGACTTTCTGCTGTTCTGGACTCAACTTTTCTGAGTTGAATGGAGAACCTGGCATACAACGAGTCATAATGAACAGAACTGTAAGTATAACAAATAGAGTAATTGCGGAAATCAACAATCTCTTTAAGATATACCTAATCATGGATTTATCCATATAAATATCACACCTTTCATTTGAAAAAGAAGAACACATTATAGCAAGAGCTATAATGTGTTTATTCTCACTATGTTCTGTTTACTCTTATTTAATAGTTACGTATTTGAATGTATAAGGAACACCAACTGGTGAATGAACAACTCCTTTTACATTCTTAGCCTTTAATGCTGCAGCACCCTTTTCGAATACTGGAATATAAGCTAAATCATCAAGTGCAGTCTTTTCTACCTGAGTCATTAAGTCCCAACGTTTATTTAAGTCTGATTCAGCCTGAACCTGTTTCATTAATGAATCAACTTTAGCATTGCTGTACTTACCATAGTTATTCTGGTTACCAGTTAAGAATAAGTTTAGGTAAGTAGTTGGATCAGCATAGTCTGGACCCCAACGAGTACATGCAATCTGATAGTTACCATTTGCCTGTCTGTTGTAAATTCTGTCTTTCTTAACAGTTGCAACCATGTTTACCTTTAAGCCTTTTAACTTAGTGAATGAACCCTGTAAGTATTCAGCCATAGTATCCATTGGTGATTCATCAGTACCATATAATAAATCAACTGTGATTGTATCAGTACCTAATTCTTTCTTAGCTGCATCTAAGTATTCCTGAGCCTTCTTAACATCGTAACCTACAATATCACCTGCAGTATCACGGAAGTCTTTACCAGCTGGGCTCTTAGATAACTGGGATGGAACAAAACCAGTAGCAGCTCTAGAACCATCCTTTAAGACGTTTTCACATAAGTCTTTTCTGTTAATTGCGTAAGATAATGCTTCTCTTACATTCTTATCAGCAATTGTCTTATTGTTGAAGTTTAAGCTTAAGTAGAATAAGAAACCTTCATTGAATGTTGTGAAAGTATCTTTATCTTTATACTTATCTACTAATGTAGAGTTGATTGTTGCATAGTCAACTTTACCATTGTCAAAGTTCTGTGCAGCAGTCTTAGGATCCTGTACTAGGAACATTTCAAGGTTCTTAGTCTTAACTGCTTTTGCATCATAGTACTTATCGTTCTTAGTGAATGTTGCTTTGTTACCTTTGATCCACTTAGTCATCTTATAAGCACCATTAGATAATGTGTATTCTGGTTTAGTACCATAGTTCTTACCACATTTTTCAACGAACTTTTCGTTCTGTGGGAAGTAGCATGGGAAAGCCATTAAATCTGTGAAATATGGAACCTTGTTGTTTAATTCAACAACTAAAGTCTTATCATCAACTGCTTTAACACCTAAAGTGTTCATCTGTTCATCAGTTGCCTTTGGGCCTAGGTCAATCAACTGACTCGCATTCTTAACTGATGCACCATCATCACCTAACATGTAAGCATAGTTACCTGCATTTTTAATAATTCTCTTCCAAGAATAAACGAAATCGTTGGCAGTGACTTTATCACCATTTGACCACTTAGCATCTTTTAAGTGGAAAGTGTAAGTCTTACCATCAGCACTTACATCCCAGTTCTTAGCTAATGCTGGAACTGTCTTGCCTTTTTCATTGACTGCTGTTAAGCCGTCTGTGATTGCGTGGATTGCGTTGTATGACATACCATCATCAACTACTGTAGAATCCATACCCTGGATATCTAATTCACTTGCAAATCTGAAAGTATCTGTATCAGTTTTGCTTCCACATCCAGCAAGTAACGCTGCTGCCATACTTGCAGCAACTAAAACCTTTACTGTCTTCATAATTTTCCCCTCCATAATGGATATAATTGTATGATAGCATCCAACTATCATGAAAAACATCTTACACTTTTTGTGTATACATGTCAATATTCATGAGCACAAATCTTTGTGCATTTCATGAATCTTATTTACTAATTTGTCTTTTCCACAAATTGATCGATTTATATATTTTTTGCACTTAATTTATTATCATAAAGAGAAAAATCAGGCGTTTAAAAAAGGCACCAATCAGGTGCCTCTTAGTCCATAAATGGGTTGATTTTATCAAGGATCGCATCCTTATTCGCAAAGCCAATAATCTGTGTAACAGCCTTTCCTTCTTTAAAGAAAATCATGTTTGGAATTGACTGGACACCGTATTTTGATGCTAAATCAAGTTCATTGTCTACATTGACCTTAACAACAGTTAACTGATCATTTTCAGCATCTAATTCTTCTAATACTGGGCCAACCATCTTACAAGGGCCACACCAGTCTGCATAGAAGTCTACTAATACATACTTATTGTTTAATGCTTCATTAAAACCGTTCTGATCTACAATTTTCATATTCTTCACCTCACCTATATTTAAACAGATTGAAGAATATTCCGCAACTTATTTGCTTAGATGAATATCGTAGGTCGTATAGGCAAGTTCTATGCCTTCTTCGTTGAAACGCTTATTCATATTTTCAAGCAAACTACATCTAAGTGTTTCATAGTTTTCTGTAGCTGCCCATACTCTGAGCGTAAAGCTTAATGCACTATCCTTATATTCTGTCATATTCACAAATGGTGGAATATCATGGAGACAATAAGGATTAGATAAAGCTTCTTCCATAATAACCTTCTTAACTAATTCTGTATCACTATCCATCACAACATCGAAGTTTAAATCTACACGACGCATTTCTTCACTTGAATAGTTCACAAGTGTTGAATGAGCAAGGTGTGAATTAGGAATCACAATCTTCTTATTATCTAAAGTAAGTAGGTTTGTATAGAGTAAAGAGATTTCCTGAATTCTTCCTGTTACACCTGCCACCTCAATAAGGTCTCCTTTAGAAAAAGGTTTCGCAAGTAGGATGATGATACCATCAAAGAAGCTTGCGAGTGAGTCTTTAATAGCAAGTGCAAAAGCAGCAGAAGCTGCAGTGAAGATAGCAAGAATAGAATTTGTATTAATACCAAGCTGTGATAAAGCCATAATCGCAATAATCACAATAAAGACTGTCTTGATGATTGTCTTAAAGAAGTTTAATACAATTTCATCCTGGGATGATTTCTCAATGAATTTTGTAAATAACTTATCAAAAATCTTATATACAATATATCCAATAACTATAATGATAAGGGCTTGAAGAGCTTTCTCTCCCATGCTATAAAGTGTTTTTAAGTATTTTTCTACCATTTCTGTAACTCCTTTCATATGCATTCACGATAATTCGTCTACCTTGATTAGTCAAGAAAATGTTGATTTATTCCTCAAAATTGTTAAAATTGAGTTTGACTGAAGGAGGTCCTTGTATGAAAATTGCAATCATGACAGATAGTAACTCTGGCATTACACAAAAAGAAGCAAATGAATTAGGTATCTATTGTATTCCGATGCCTTTCACTATAGATGGTAAAGAATATGAAGAAGATATCAATTTAACACAAGAACATTTCTATGAAAAATTAATGGGCGGCGCAGAAGTGTTTACTTCACAGCCTACAATTGGGATTATCGCAAAGAAGTGGGATGAAATATTAAAAACACATGATGCTATTATTCATATTCCTATGAGCAGCGGCTTATCTGGAAGTTGTCAGACAGCAATGATGATGGCGGATGAAGATCAGTATAAAGGGAAAGTGTTTGTTGTGGATTCTCAAAGAATCTCAGCTACACAAAAAGCTGATGTTCTAGATGCTATTGCTATGGCAAATAAGGGATATGGTGCCAAAGAGATTTATGATTATCTTATGAACAATAAGATGAATGCCACTATCTATATTACTGTAGATACCCTTGAATATTTAAAGAAGGGTGGGCGTTTATCACCTGCTGCTGCAACGCTTGCGGGTTTACTAAAGATTAAGCCTATTCTTACTATTCAGGGTGAAAAGTTAGATAAATATGGTACTTCACGTACTATGAAAAAAGCTCGTAAGATGATGATTGACCAGGTAAAACAGGATATTAGTGATCGTGGCTGGGGTGATGATTATGAAGTAGCATGTGTTTATTCTTATGATAAAGAAGCTGCTTTAGATTATTTAGAACAAATGAAAGAAGCATTTCCAGATAAAGAGGTCATCTTTGACCGTTTATCATTAAGTGTTGCTTGTCATATCGGTCCAGGTTCGCTTGCAATAGCTGCCTATAAGAAAGGTTCTTATTAAGATGTTCGATAGAACATCTTTTTTTTAATTTTTTCTTGTATTCCCTTACAACATTGATTATTCAGTTTTTTTATATTATTATTTTAATGAGTGATTTTACATTATTTGAGAAAGAGGTGGATAGTAGTTTATGTCAGTCAATAATACTGAAAAGAAAAAGACATTCAAACCTCATCGTTCTAAAAGAAGATTCCCTTCAACACATCATAATGTTAAAACACAAGGGACAAAAATATTCGCATTAGGCGGTTTGAATGAGGTTGGTAAGAATACTTACTGCATTGAATGCAATGATGAAATGATTATTATTGATGCAGGTGTTAAGTTTGCATCTGAAGGTCTTCCTGGGATTGATTATGTTATTCCAGATTATACTTATTTAAGAAAGAATAATAAAAAGATCAAGGGATTGTTTATTACACATGGTCATGAAGACCATATTGGTGGTATTCCTTTCTTATTAAGACTAGTGAATATTCCATTTATTTATGCTTCACCATTGGCTTGTGCCATGATCAGAAGAAAACTAGAGGAGCATCATCTCACTCATGTGACTAAGATGATTCCTATTACTCACGAAAGTTCTATCAAAACTAAATATTTTAATATTGGTTTCTTTAATACTAACCATTCTATTCCTGAATCTATGGGAATCATTGTGAATACACCTGATGGACGTATTATAGAAACAGGTGACTTTAAGTTTGACTTATCTCCTGTAGCAAATCCTGCTGATTATCAGATTATAAGTTTCTTAGGTGAAACAGGTGTTGATTTATTAATGAGTGATAGTACAAATGCTGAAGTACCTACATTCTCTATTAGTGAAAAGACAGTGGCTTCACAAGTACAAGAAGAATTCAGAAAGACTGAAGGACGTATTATTGTTGCAACATTCGCATCTAATATACATAGAGTACAGCAGATTGTAGAAGCAGCTGTTAAGTTTAATCGTAAGATCCTTGTATATGGACGTTCAATGGTCAACAATATTGATGTTGCAAGAAAAATGGGTTATATCAAATGTCCTGATCGTTTCTTTATTAAGAATGATGAAGCAAGATATCTTCCTGATAATGAAATCTTGATTCTATGTACTGGATCTCAAGGTGAAGCACTTGCAGCCTTAAATAGAATTGCGAATGGTACACATCGTCAGATTAAGATTAAGCCCGGGGATACAGTGTTATTCTCATCTAACCCTATTCCAGGCAACCAGTCTTCTGTATCACGTTTGATTAATAAATTATATCGTTCTGGGGCAAGAGTTCTTGAAAACTCTATGATCAGTAACCTTCATACTTCAGGACATGCATCTCAGGAAGAACAGAAACTGATGATGTTATTGACTAAGCCTAAGTACTTCTTCCCTATTCATGGTGAACACAAGATGCTTTGCATTCATAAGAAATTATATGAAGAAGTAGGCGGACAAGCTGATCATGCATTTGTATTAAGTAATGGGGATTGCTTATGCTTAAAGGATCATGAAGTATTCCAGACAAGAGGTGTACATGCAGATGATATTTATGTAGATGGTAATGATTTAACTGGTTTATCTACTGCAGTATTACATGACCGTCAGATTTTAAGTGAAGATGGTATGGTTGCAGTTCTAATTAGTATGGATTCACATGCTGGTATTTTACTTCATAAGCCAGTCATCATGAGCCGTGGATTTGTATATATGAAAGATAGTAAGCCTATGATTTATGGTGCTGAAATGGCTGTAGATCGTAAGCTACGTGCTTTATTACAGGAAAAGACAACATTTGGAGAAATTAAGAATACAATTAGAGAAACATTAACAACTTATTTCTATACTAAGACAAAAAGAAGACCGATGATTATTCCTGTCATCATGAATAAGAAATAATGAAGAAACAGAAAATTATTCGTACTGGTATTCTTGCTATTATTGTCTTAGCATTGGTGTTGTTTGGTGGTTATACATGTCTCTTTTCTAGAACACATTATTCTTTTTCAAGAATGAATTATAGTTCTAATTTGTTACCTGATGGTTTTAAAGGTTTCAAGATAGTCAATTTATCCGATGTCCACATTACTACATCTAAGGATATTGATCGTCTTGAACAGATTGTAGATGAGATTGAAGATCAAAGTTATGATATGGTTGTTTTTACTGGTGATCTGTATGAAGGCAAACCTATTGAAGATACAAAAGTACAGAAGATCTTAAAGAAGCTTCAGCCTGGATATGGTAAGTTTGCAGTATTAGGTGATGAAGATCATGCCCATGCTGATGAAGTGACTAATATCCTTAATGAGGGTGGATTTGAAGTATTAAACAATAGTACACGTACAATTCATTATCGTAATAGTTCTTTTATCCTTTATGGACAGTCTCTTAACAGCCAGGAAGGTATTCCTGATTACGATGGTTTTGTCCTTACTTTAAGTCATTATCCTGACAGTTTTATTCAAAACAAAGGACATACACAATTACAGTTATCTGGGCATAGTAATGGCGGTACCATCTGGTTCCCAGGTATTGGGCCACTTGTAAAATGTAAAAATGCAATCACTTATAATCATGGCACTTATACAGAAAATAATTCTGAACTTATTGTAAGTAATGGTATTGCACCACGTAAGAACTATCATTTTAAAGTATTATGTGAAAATGAAATTATTATGATTACATTCGAGTAGGGATTTTTATCCCTACTCTTTTTTTGCTTTCATATAACAAGTAAGATTGGTAAAATAGAGATAGGGAAATGAGGTGATTCCCATGAAAACAAAGAAGAGCTATATCTTGAATATTGCGTTAATTCTTGTGATTAGTGGTATTTCTTTATATTTATCAGTAGGTTCTGAAGTTTCTACTGTATTTAAGACAATTACAACAGCGCATCCTTTCTGGCTATTCATCTTATGTTTCATCATGTTTATGTATTATGTATTTGACGGACTGGCTACTATGATCTTTGCGCGTTTCTATAAAAAAGACTTTACTCTCAAAGAAGGTTTTGTGAATGGACTTGTAGGTACTTTGTTTAGCGGTTTAACACCTTCTTCTTCCGGAGGACAGTTTGCCCAGGTGTTCGTATTTAATAACCAAGGCATCTCTCCTGCAATATCTACAAGTATATTACTTATGTGCTTTATTAGTTATCAAATAGTGATCATGGGCTTTACAGCTGTGATTATGATAGTGGATTCAGCCTACTTCCTTGATAAAGGTGTTGGTGTATCTTCTATGGCAGCCGTAGGATTTCTTATTAATGCGGTAGTGACTATTCTATTATTTGCCGGAGCTAAGAGTAAGAAGTTCCAGAACTTTATAGTAGATAAAGTAGTTTATCTACTATCTAAAACACCACTTATAAAAGATTATGAATCGACATGCTTTAGAATTCAGAATTATTTCAGTGAATTTAGAGAACAGATGAATGTACTACAGAAAAATAAAAAAGCATTATTACAGACAGTATTATGTAATGTAGTGAAACTTACAATCATTTACTCTACACCATTCTTTTCTTGTCTTGCTTTAGGTATTAAGGTTCCTTTCAACTTATTCGTACAGTTCCTGGGACTTGCATCCATTATTAATCTCATTAATACATTCCTCCCTATTCCTGGTGCATCAGGTGGTAGTGAAGGATGTTATATGATCTTGTTTGGTTTTCTTGGTCGAGCAAATGCCTCTAGTTCTATGTTCTTATGGCGTTTCTTCTCTTTCTATTTTGGATTAATATTAGGTATGATCACATTCATAGTTGCAAAGGATACAAAACGAAAAGACGATTAAGTCACTCTTAGGAGTGGCTTTTTTGTGCATTATCATTCAATCTGCCCAAAAATAAATTAGCACTTGCCTTGACAAAGTGCTAAAACGAACTATAATACTTTTTAGCACCTAGATAAATAGAGTGCTAATGAGGAGGAATAAAAAATGTTGAAACCTTTGAATAAGAATATCGTATTAAAAAAAGAGGAAGTAGAAAACAAGACTGCAAGTGGTATTATTCTCACTACTGAGACAAAGAGTCTTCCTACTGTTGGAGAAGTTGTGGCTGTAGGTCCTCAATGTGAAAATGATTTAAAAGAAAAAGATCGTGTTGTATTCAAGGAATACTCAGGTACTAAAGTTAAACTTGATGGTATTGAATATATTGTGATAGACGAGAAAGATGTTCTCGCATGTATTGAATAGGAGGAATGAACTATGAGTAAAGAAATACGTTTTTCTAGTGATGCACGTCAATCTATGTTGAAGGGTGTGAATACTCTTGCTGATGCAGTGAGTGTCACACTTGGTCCTAAAGGTAGAAATGTGGTATTAGAGAAGAGCTATGGTTCTCCTTTAATTACGAACGATGGTGTTTCTATTGCCAAGGAAATAGAGTTAGAAGATCATTTTGAAAATATGGGTGCTAAGTTAGTCTATGAAGTAGCCAATAATACAAATGATATTGCAGGTGATGGTACAACAACTGCCACAATACTTGCGAGAGATATGATTGTGAATGGTATGAAGCAGGTTGAAAAAGGTGCAAACCCTGTACTTATGAGAGAAGGGATTGAAAGAGCCTCTAAAGCAGTGGCTGAAGTATTATTAAAGAATTCTCATAAAGTAGAAACAAGCAGGGATATTGCATCTGTAGCCACTATTTCTTCTTCTAATAGTCATATTGGTGAATTGATTGCTCAGGCTATGGAAAAAGTTGGTAGAGATGGTATTATCAACGTAGATGAATCTAATAGTTTTGATGATGAATTAGAAGTGAATGAAGGTATGCAGTATGATAAGGGTTATGTATCTCCTTATTTTGTAAGTGATACAGATAAGATGGAAGTAGAAATGGATAATCCATTGATCTTAGTCACTAATCAGAAGATTACTAATTTACAAGAAATCCTTCCACTACTTGAACAGGTATTAAAAACTAATAAGCCATTATTACTTGTTGCAGAAGATTATGAAAATGAAGCGATTTCTTCTCTTGTATTGAATAAGTTAAGAGGTGCCTTTAATGTCGTAGCAACTAAAGCTCCAGGATTTGGTGATAAACAGAAAGAAATGTTGGAGGATATTGCAGTATTAACTGGTGCTAAATTCTACAACAAAGACCTTAATATGAAGCTTTCTGATTTAACTATTGAAGATCTTGGTACAATCAAGAAAGTGATTGTAAAGAAGGATAATACAACTCTTATTGGACATAGTTCTAGTGAAGCAGTGAATAAGCGCGTAGAAGAATTAAAGACACAATTAACTCATATTAAGAGTGATTATGAAAAGAAGACTTTAAAAGAACGTATTGGTAAATTATCTAACGGTGTTGCAACAATTAAAGTCGGTGCTACAACTGAAGCAGAATTAAAAGAAAAGAAATTAAGAATTGAAGATGCTCTCAATGCGACTAAGGCCGCTGTAGATGAAGGTATCGTTGTTGGTGGTGGTGCTGCGTTAGTAGAAGCCTATGAAGAATTAAAGAATCAGGTCAGAGATACGAATGTAGATATCCAGAAGGGTATTAATGTAGTCATGAATTCTTTATTTGCACCTCTTACTCAGATTGCAATCAATGCTGGTTATGATGAAGAAGAAATTGTATCTATCCAGAAGAATGCTGAAAAGGACTTTGGATTTGATGCAAAGACAGGTGACTGGGTCAATATGTTTGAAGCAGGCATTATTGATCCTACTAAAGTCACTCGTAGCGCATTATTAAATGCCGCTAGTATTTCAGCCTTGTTCTTAACAACTGAAGCAGGTGTGGCAGAACTTCCTAAGAAAGAAGAATCACAACAGCCTGTTATGCCACAAGGTGGCATGTATTAAAAAAAAGCCAGAAATGGCTTTTTTTTTACTTACAGAATTGATATGTTAGTTCTCCTAAAATCTGGATACCTTTTTCGATATTCTCCATAGAAGCAGCTGAGAAGTTCATACGAATAGATTGACATGGCTTAGTACTATCTACCATGAACTCATTACCTGGCACGATGGCTACATGCTTCTTAATAGAAGCCTGAACGAATTCTGGCATACTTACACCATCAGGCAGATCAAACCATATAAACATGCCACCTTCTGGTTCAATGACATGAATAGAAGGATGGAAATACTTCTTGATCATCTCTAACATGAAGTTACATTTCTTTGCATAAAGAGACTGCAAATGTTTAATATGTGCATCCATATCTGTTTCTCTTAAGAATGCATCCATCATATATTGTGAGAGATTGTTTGTATGATTATCACCTGATTGTTTAGCCATAAAGAGCTTAGAAATAATATCTTTACTTGCACAGATGATTCCTGTACGCATACCTGGTGAGATAATCTTAGAAAGACTGGCTGCATAAACAACACGATGGTCTTGATCTAAAGATTTAATAGAAGGTACTTCTTCGCCTGTAATACGTAAATAACCATAAGGGTTATCTTCTAGAATAACTACATCATACTTTACTGCAAGGTTATAGATTTCTTTTCTTTTTTCTAGAGATGTTGTGACTCCGGTAGGATTCTGGAAGTTAGGAATTGTATAGAATACCTTTGGTCCTTTCTTAAAGGCTTCTTCTAGTTCTTCTAGGTTTACACCATCTTCTTCTAAAGAAACACCAAGCAGCTTTGCCCCATTACATTTAAATGAGTTTAAAGCACCTAAATAACTTGGATTCTCTACTACAACATAATCTCCTTCATCACAGAATATCTTAGACACAAGATCTAAGCCCTGTTGTGATCCTGTTGTAATAATAATATCATCATCACTTGTACATATACATTCATGCTTATTAATGAATGACTTAGAAGATTCTATTAAACCTGTATACCCCTGGGCAGAGCCATACTGCAAAACTTCATAAGTTTTTTCTTGAAGAATCTTATGTCCTACTTCTTCTAGCTTTTCCTGTGGAATAGCTTCTGGATCAGGGAATCCACTCGCAAAACTAATATAGTCTACCGTACCATTCTCACTTGCATCAGCCATGACACTTCTAATGGCTGATTTTTTTACGTAATTCATCTTATCTGCGTATCTCATATATGTCACTCCATTCACTTTTTTCTCATTCTACTACTATTATTTAAAAATACCTAATTATTTTTTATGTCTGCATAAGTTATAATCTGAATATCGTGATCCTGGATGTACTGTTTGAATGCATCACTCTTAAGTAATTCTAATTCCTTGATGCGACTCATATTGTAGCTAGATACGTTCATCAGTCTCTCATCAACTAAAGCAGGATGACAAACAATTTCTACTGTATCATAGCCTTCTGTTGAACAGATTTCTTTGAATGTTTCAAAGCTTACACCATCTTTATAAAATTCACAACGTGCTGGGAAGTAGTTTTCATCCACATATCTTGTTTGTCTGATAGGAAGGTTATATTCCTTGGCAAGACGCTTGATGACTTCCAATTGTCTATGTTCCATATGAACATAATGATGAGAATCTAGATGTGTAGGAAGATGTCCTGTGTGTGCAATGAAAGCTTCTATCTGTGCTTTCCATTCTTCATAGACTTCATCTGGTTCTCCATCTGGAAATCCATCTTCATAAGCACTAGGTCTTAAGAAGTTCCCCGCTTCATCTGTATAGCTTTTCTTGCCAGATAATAATGGTTTACCTGCAGTTAAAGTTAAATGAACACCAATTCCTAAATTTGGATATGCCTTTGCCTTGTCTAGGGCCCATGAAGCATATGGCATATTCATCATGACTGTAGTGGAACTTACAATTCCTTGTTCGTGTGCAAGAAGGATACCTAGGGAGTTTCCTTCACACATACCGAAATCATCAGCATTAATAATTAATTTCTTGATCATACTTTTCACCTCTAGAATCCATTGTACTAAATATTATAAGAACAGTCACACAGAACGATAAAATGATGTATAATACAAGACAAAAGGAGACTGTTATGAAAAATACAATTACTGGATATACAGGTTTATATGGGGTTGTCGCAAATCCTATTAAACATTCTTTTTCACCAATGATGCATAATACTGCATTTCAAACATTAGGTATTAATGATGTTTATCTTGCATTTGAAGTGACTAAAAATCAGTTAGATGATTATATTACGTCTGTTAAGACATTACCTATTAAGGGATACAATATTTCTATGCCTTATAAACAGGATATGATGAAATATATGGATGAACTCACAACACAGGCAAAACTTGCGAAGAGTGTCAATACGGTAAAGAATGAGAATGGTAAACTCATTGGTCATATTACTGATGGAGAAGGTTTTGTGATGGCCTGCCGTGATAAAGGATGGGGTATTGCGAAGCATAAAATTGTAGTACTTGGTGCAGGTGGTGCAGCAAGTGCAATTATTATTTCTCTTGCATTAGCGGGTGCTAAGGAAATTGTGGTTTATAATCGTTCTGATAAGCCATTTATTAAAGAACTCAATGAGAAATTAGATTGCCCTATTACTTTAAAGAAAATTGATCAGGAAAGTATTAAGGAAGATTTAAAGAATACTTATTTATTAGTTAATACAACTAGTGTTGGTATGGCACCTCATCCTGAAGGATGTATTATTGAGAGTGCTGATATGTTACCTGATGGTTTAAAGGTGGCAGATATTATTTATAACCCTAAGGAAACAAAGCTATTAAGTTATGCAAGACAAAGAGGTCTTGATTATATGAATGGAGAACGTATGATTGTCTATCAAGGTGCATGTTCTTTTAAATTCTGGACAGGAAAGGATATGCCTATCCATGAAGTCAAAGTAGCGTTAGGAATGGAGGAAAGCGAATGAAAGAGATCGTAGTTGCAACAACAAATAAAGGAAAACTTAAAGAGATTTCTGCAATGTTGGAAAAGTTAGGGATTGAAGTAAAGTCTATTAAAGATATATTAGGTTATAATCCTGATATTGAAGAAACAGGGACTACTTTTACAGAAAATGCAGTGATTAAAGCTGAAACAGTGATGAATATGATTCATATGCCTACTCTGGCAGATGATTCTGGTTTAGAAGTAGATGCATTAGATAAACAGCCTGGTATTTATTCTTCTCGTTTTATGGGTGAAGATACAAGTTATGATATTAAGAATCAGTGGATTATTGATGCCGTTAAAGATAAAGAAGATAAGACAGCACGTTTCGTATGTGCGATGGCTTTGGCTATTCCTGATGAAGAAACAAAGACTTTCCTAGGTACTTTTGAAGGAAAAATCAATGATTGTATTGATGGTGAAAATGGCTTTGGTTATGATCCTATTTTCTATTATCCACCATTAAAGAAGACTTCTGCAGTGATGACTATGGAAGAAAAGAATAAAGTCTCTCATCGTGCAAAGGCATTAAAGGCTTTATATGATTATTTAGAGGAGGAACATAAATAATGAATCATGTTGTATTAGTACATCCTGCGATTCCACAAAATACAGGTAATATTATGAGAACATGTGCAGCGACACATACACCTTTACATATTATTAAGCCTACAGGGTTTAAGTTAAATGATCCAAGAATGAAAAGAGCGGTTATGGATTATTTTGATCATCTCACTTTTAAGGTTTATGAAAACTTTGAAGAGTTTGAAAAAGAGAATCCTGGTATTTATCATTTCTTTACACGTTATTCTAAAAAAGTATATAGTGAAGATGATTTTAAACAGGAAGGCGAACATTATCTTTTCTTTGGTCATGAGCATGATGGTATTCCTCATGATATCTTAAAGAAGTATATTGATGATTGTGTACGTATTCCAATGTATGGAGATTCACGTAGCTTGAACTTATCTAATACTGTAGCCATTGGTGTTTACGAAGCATTAAGACAGCAGGGTTATCCTGATTTATCTACAGTAGAGGTTCAAAAGGGAGAAGATTTCTTATACAATGAAGAAATTTAAAGGTATTCTTTTAACTGTATGTTTGACCTTTTTGATTATTGATTGTGCTATTTTATTAGTGACTTTTGTCCCTGTATTGTATCCTTCTTCATTAATAGCCTCTAATATTGGGGTAAGTGAAAAGATAGTAAGAGAAAGTTATATGACAATTATCCACTATTTAAGTCTATTCTCACATAAAGCACTTTCTACTCCTGCTTTTCCTATGACTAAAAATACAGCTTTTCATTTTTATGAAGTGAAGGTATTAATGAATCGTTTAGAAATTATTGGGTTAGTGGTACTGATTGGTACTATTTATCTCATCTACTCTACAGTCAAAGAGAATGATTATAGACCTTTTAAATGGGCAGGATTCACTACTTTAGGACTCGTATTTATTGTAGGTGGAACAGCCTATGTTGATTTTGATGGGGCATTCACAATGATGCACCATATCCTTTTCAACAATAACTACTGGCTGATTAATCCTGATATTGATCCTATTATCAATATCTTTCCTGAAAGTTATTTTGTGACATTAGGGATTGCGCTATTTAGTTTGATTGGTATCGGTATTATCATTAATTTAGGTGTATATTTCAAACATATTTATTGCATTAATACAAATAAATGAGTATAATTTATGAAAAATAGACACGAGGTTCTCGTGTCTTTTCGTATGAGGGAGTTAAAAATGAAAGAAATGATTAAAGACTTCTTAGATGAGTTATCTTCATCTTCACCTACTCCTGGTGGTGGAGGTGCTTCAGGACTAGTGGGCGCTATTGGATGTGCTTTAGGACTCATGGTAGGTAACTTAACTGTAGGTAAGAAGAAATATAAAAATGTAGAAGATGAAATAAGAGAAATCATAGAGAAGTTAGAAGACTTAAAGAAGAATCTTGTAACTTCTGTAGATGATGATGCAGAAAACTTTAAGCCTCTTGCAGAGGCTTATAGACTTCCTAAGAATACTGAGGAAGAAAAGAAACATAAAGAGTTTGTGATGGAGTCATGTTTATTGGATGCATCTCTTGTACCATTACAGATCATGGATTTAAGTTATCAGTCTTTAAAGTTATTTTCTACTTTAAATGAGAAAGGTTCAGTGATGGCAATCAGTGATGTAGGTGTTGGTGTACAATGTTTACGTAGTGCGTTGACTGGCTCTATTATGAATGTCTATATTAATACGAAGTCTATGAAAAATAGAGAAATAGCTGAGAAGATGAATAAACGTGCTGAGAAGCTATTAGTTGAAGGGCAACTGCTTGCAGATGAAATAACTAATAGTGTTATTAAAAAGTTAGGAGGAATGTCATGTTAGAGTTAAGAGGAAAAAAGGTTTCTGATGGAATTAAAGAATATGTAACAAAAGAGTTAGAAACATTATCTTTTGTACCTAAGCTTGCGATTGTGAGAGTGGGTGAAAAACCTGATGATATGAGTTATGAGCGTGGTGCAACTAAGAAATTAAAGTCGTTTGGTTTAGATGTGGCTTCTTATGTTTTCCCACAGGATATCAGTGATGAAGATTTCAAGAAAGCTTTTAAAGATATTAACGAAGATGATGAAGTGACAGGAATTTTATTATTAAGACCACTTCCTCTTACTATTAATGAAAAAGATATTGAAAATATGATTGATCCTAAAAAGGATTTAGATGGTATTTCTCCTATTAATATTGCGAAGGTGTTTAAAGGAGATACAAGTGGTTTTTCTCCATGTACTGCAGAAGCAGTTATTGAAGTATTAAAGGCATATGATATTGAGTTAACAGGTAAAAGAGTGACAGTAGTAGGTAGAAGTATGGTTGTAGGTAAACCTGTGTCTATGCTGCTTCTTAAAGAGAATGCGACAGTAACTATGACTCATACAAGAACTGTTGATTTAAAGAAGACATGTTCTGATGCAGAAATTGTGATTGCGGCTGCAGGACGTGCAAAGATGTTAAATAGTGATTATTGTGGACAGGATGCCGTGATGATTGATGTAGGAATCAATGTGGATGAGAATGGTAAGTTATGTGGTGATGTAGACTATGCGACTCTTGATGGCAAAGCCTCTGCCGCTACCCCTGTTCCTGGTGGTGTTGGTACTGTCACAACTGCAGTACTTGCAAAACATTTAATCCAGGCAGCTAAAATGCGTTAAAGACCTCTTTCGAGGTCTTTTTATTATGGTCTTCTCCATTTTCTATAAATCCAATACCCTTTCACAATTGAAAGCGCAAATAACACAGCAGCCACAATAATCAATATCTCTGATGCTTTTGTATGAATATAGACGATCATTGTGACTAGCAAAAATACTGATAATACGATCGCATAGATGAAATCTAACAGATAGAGTATCTTTCCTTTCATATCGTGTCCCCTCCTTGTTATTATCATAGCACTCTAAGCAAGAAAAAAGACAGCTTTCGCTGTCTTTGCACACAATTATATTAATCAAAGAATTTGTATTCTTCAAAGTAAGCCTGTGGATGGTTACAAGCTGGACATACTGTAGGAGCTTCTAAAGATTCTACGACAAATCCACAGTTGTTACATTTCCATAGTACTTTATGATCTTTCTTGAATACTGTGCCGTCTTCAATCTGTTTAGCAAGTTTTAAGTATCTTTCTTCATGCATCTTTTCAGCCATAGCGATGGCTCTTAAGATAGCTGCGATTTCAGGTAATCCTTCTTCTTCAGCTTTATTAGCAAATTCTGGATACATATGTGTCCATTCTTCGTTTTCACCAGCAGCTGCAGCTTTTAAGTTTTCTACAGTTGTACCCATTAATACTGGGAATTCACCAGCAACAGGTAATGTTTCGCCCTGAGCAGCAGTGTTCATAAGCTTCATTAAACGTTTCGCATGTTCTTTTTCCTGGTTTGCTGTTTCTTCAAAGATTTTAGACACTTCTACATAACCTTCTTTTTTCGCAATACTAGACCAGAAAGTATAACGATTTCTTGCCTGTGATTCACCTGCAAATGCAGCCATTAGATTCTTTAATGTTTCAGTACCTTTTAAATTAGACATTTTCTTTATCCTCCTTCATATTCTTACAATCATTACAGATTCCTTGAAATAACATATCAACATGTGTGAGGTGTACTTGATCTAGTTCTTCTATATCATGAACAAGTTCATCAAATGCACCATGTGGAATATGTATATCCACAATCTTTCCACATTTTGAACATACCATATGATGATGTGGTGTCACATTAGCATCGTAATGTACAGTAACACGATCTATATTTAATTTTCTGATATACCCATTTTCAACTAAAACATTCAGATTACGATAAACAGTACCTAGTGATATATCCGGAATGATTCTTCTTACATGAGAATAAATAACTTCTGCTGTAGGATGCGTGTGATCATTCACGAGCATATCATATATCGTATCTCGCTGCTTAGATCTTCTAAGTCTTGTCTCCGCCATATGTTCCATTCTCCTAATCAGTAATGATTACTACTATTAGTATACTATTTACTAGTAAGAATGCAAGCCAGATACATTATTTTGACAAAATTGTATGTATAAGTGTATAGAAATCATTGGTTGCATAAACAAGAGGATCAATTACATACACAGGAACAGAAACAATAGACTCTATATCCCCCTTTAAATGCATGACTGAAGGGGATAAATAAAGTGCATCATAGTCTCCTTCTACTTCTTCTAATGAAGAAAGACTCACTGATTCCACTTCTAGATTAGACTTTTCTATTATCAGACTTTCTTTCATTAAACTAATTAAATAACTAGAAGAAAAGCCATCCTGGTCTACAATCCCTACTTTCACACGTTTAGGGTCTGCATCTCTTAAAAAGACAACCATAAAATCTTTATAATAAGATAAGAACTGGGATAAGCTCTTTAAAGTATAATGGAGATAGAAATAGATTTCTTTCCCTTCTTCATCTGTAATCTGTTCTTCAATAATGCCATTATGCCAGACAGTTAAAAAAGCAACACGATTCTTCAAATAAAAACGTACAGTATGATAGTCTTTAGTGTCTTCAATAATGTCACATCTGACATTTTTCATATTCTTTCTTGTATAGTAATAAGACCATTTAAAAACAATCATTAAATAGGTCTTTTGATAAAATTCATCCATATCCCTCACCTGTAATAATCATATCATAATTCAACTATTTTTTTTGAGGATTATGTTCTGTTTTGCATTCCTTTTTGGGTATGATAAAATGTATTTGAGAGGCAGGTGAGTATTAGTGAAGAGAATTTTTGTCATGTCTGATTTACATGGACAATTTGTGTTATTGCAGCTGATGCTCAATAAGATTCAATTCACTGATGAAGATGAGTTATATATCCTAGGTGATATTATGGATCGTGGTCCTAATTCAATTGATATATATTACTTTGTGAAAGCAATGCCTAATGTTCATATGATCAAGGGTAATCATGAAATCATGATGAGACAATCTTTAGCAGCCAGCTTAAAATATAATGATTTAGATTCTGATTTGAATAATGCATATCGTTTATGGAAACAGAACGGTGCTACAGGTACTGTAAATAGTATAAGAGAGTTCTTACAGAAGGATTCTATTCCTTATGAGGAATATTTTGATATAAAGAAAGAGTTTATACAGGAAATTATTGATTTTATTGATAGTCTACCTAACTATATAGAACTAGATTATCAGGGCAAGCATTATGTGATGGTGCATGCAGGAGTGGATCCTGAGGTAACCAATATAGAAGATAGTGATCCTGAATTACTTGCCTGGATTAGAGAATATTTCTATATGAACCCATGTAATCCTGATTATACTTATATATTTGGTCATACGCCTTTATGTTATGTGAATGATGATCATTCTTTTAATATCTGGTATGATCCTGATTATCATAATAAGATTGGTATTGATGGTGGACTCGCTGTGGCAGATAGAGGACAATTAAATTGTTTATGCTTAACAGATGGTTCTTCTTATAAGATACCTTATAAGGATGGTCAGCCAGGAGAATTACAACGCATTATAAAAGACTTAAAGTAAAACGGAAGGGAATGATGAATCCCTTCCGTTTATTCGTTTATCTAAATAGAAATTGATTATTTTTTAAACATCAATAGTATTTCATCTGTTGGCTGATCCAAATTATGTTCTTGTAAATACTTTGTTAAGCCATGTAAATCATACGATGTAAATTCTGTACTACATTTTTCACCATCTTCTAAATCCCCAACATATAAACCTTCAAAACCCGGCTCAAATATTGGATCTGGTATAGGTTCAAATTTATCCTTCATTATTCATCACCCCTCGTATTTATTAATTAGAATCACTCATTTTCTATAGTTAGTAATGTTTTATTTTCTGACAACAAATGTGTTTTGATATCTTCGGGAATATGATCATCAGTAATGATTGTATCAATACGTTCTTTTAACTGAAGAGGTACTACACCATGTGAATTGAACTTTTCACTTTCAGTTAAGACAATAATATGTTCTGCCTGTTCAGCCATATCTCTAACAGCCTGTGCACGCAAATGATCACTATTGGTGAAACCTACACGAGGATTATAACCATCGGCACCAATAAACAACTGGTCTACACAGAAGTTTTGCGCACATTGTGCCACGATAGGTCCTACCATAACCTGTGAATCTTTCTGGTAAGCACCACCTAGAAGAATCACATTGGTATTCTTTTTATCGCGAATATATCCTGCAATAAAAGCACTGTTAGTCACAATAGTGACATCTCGTTTCTCTGATGCAATTGTATCTGCAAGAATCGCACAGCAGCTCCCGCTTTCAATCATGATGGTATCTCCATCATGAATAAGTTCTGCGGCTTTTTGTGCAATTCTTTTCTTTATTTCATAATGATACGCTAAGCGTCCATTGATATCATCCTTGTTCGCAAGAATGGCATAGCCATGTCCTCTTTTAATAATCCCTTTTTCTTCAAGTGCATCTAAGTCTTTACGTATAGTGACATTGGATACCCCAAGTATTTGAGATAATTCATTGACTTCTATTTTCTTTTCTTTTGTAAGTAGTTCTAATATTTTATTATAGCGGTCTTTCATAGATTACCTCCGCACTCATTATATTAATCTAGAAGTAACAATTCAACCCACACTTGATAAACTCATTTTGATAATCTACTAAATCTTCAGGATGCAATGCTTGCACTTCATGAAGCTTATAGTCTTTACCAAGTAGTTTATATTTGTTTTCACCAAATTGATGGAATGGAAGAAGCTGTACATCTTTTGCGCCTGCTTCTTTAATACATGTTGCGAGTTCTTTCGCATCTTCTAATGTTTCATTAAAGCCAGGAATAACAGGTATTCTAGGTAACACATTCAGTCCCTGTTCAATAGCCCATTTGAAGTTCTTTTGAATGACTTCATTTGTGACATGTGTTCCCTTCTTATGCTTCATTGGATCAGCCTGTTTTACATCAAATAGTAAAAGATCAAATAAAGGGGCTGCTTTCTTAAACTTCTCATGATCCACAATACCTGTTGTTTCAATCGCAAGATGAAGTCCTTTTTCTTTTAATGCATGGACAAGAGCCATCATGAAATCATATTGCACCATGGCTTCTCCACCAGATAAAGTAACACCACCATTAGATTCTTCATAGAAATCAATGTCCTGCATACAGATATCAACAACTTCTTCTACAGTCTTGATTTCACCTTCCTGTGTTAAGGCTTTACCAGGGCAGGCTTTAACACATTCCATACAATGATCACATGTTTTATGATCAATTCGAATCAAGCCATCTTCCATCTTTATAGCACCTTTGGGACAGGTATGTACACATGTCGCACAATGAAGACATTTCTCATTATTGTATAAAACCTGAGGACTCACTGCCTGACTCTCAGGATTAGCACACCATTCACATCTTAATGGACATCCTTTAAAAAATACTGTTGTACGAATACCAGGTCCATCATGAATACTAAATTTCTGTATATTAAATATAATTCCTTCCATATCATATCCCTCTTTTCGCTTCTATCCTATCATTTCTACTTATGATTCGCAATATAAATGTTTCATATGAAAGTTTACAATATTATTTTCATAATTTATAGTTGACTGATAACGCTTTTATGCGTATGATGTGCTTGTAATGAAAGATATAAAACTTACGTATGAAACTTTAGGAGGAATAAAAATGGAAAATACTCAGCATTTTGGTCAGTTAACTGAAAGAATGAAAGCTTTCAGAGAAGAAGTATTAGATGAGAAGCCTTATGTAGATGGAGAACGTGCTGTTCTTGCGACTGAGGCTTATAAGGAGAACTTAAATCAGCCACGTGTGATGGTGCGTGCAAGAATGTTGAAGAAGATTCTTGAAAACATGTCTATCTATATTGAAGATAAAACACTTATTGTAGGTAACCAGTCTACAAAGAATTGTAATGCGCCAGTATTCCCTGAATATACAATGAAGTTCATCATGGATGAATTAGATCTTTTTGAAAAGAGAGATGGTGATGTATTCTATATTACTGAAGAAACAAAACAGCAATTAAGAGATATTGCACCTTTCTGGGAAAATAATAACCTACGTGCAAGAGGTGAAGCTTTACTACCTGATGAAGTGAGTGTATTTATGGAAACAGGTGTCTTTGGCATGGAAGGTAAGTTGAATGCAGGGGATGCACATCTCGCAGTCAACTATGAACGTATTCTTGCACAAGGCTTAAAGGGTTATGAAGCTTATACAAGAGAAATGAAAGAAAAGCTTGATTTGGCTCAGCCTGATAGTGTTGATAAGTATATGTTCTATAATTCAGTTTTAACTGTTATTGAAGCAGTGCATACATTTGCTCTTCGTTATAGTTCTCTCGCAAAGGAAATAGCAGAAAAAGAAACAAATCCTTCAAGAAAAGAAGAATTATTAGAAATAAGCAGAATTTGTGCAAAGGTGCCTTATGAACCAGCACATTCATTCCGTGAAGCAGTACAGTCTGTATGGTTTATTCAGTTGATTCTTCAGATTGAATCAAATGGTCATTCATTAAGTTATGGTCGTTTTGACCAGTATATGTATCCTTATTACATCAAGGATATAAATGATAAGAAGATCACTGAAGAAGAAGCATTAGAACTTCTTACTTGTTTATGGATCAAGACACTCACAGTCAATAAGGTACGTTCACAGGCTCATACATTAAGTTCAGCTGGTTCTCCAATGTATCAGAATGTCACTATTGGTGGTCAGACTACTGATAAGAAAGATGCAGTGAATGAATTAAGTTTTGCGGTATTAAAATCAGTGGCTCAGACAAGACTCACTCAGCCTAACTTAACTGTACGTTATCATGCAAACTTGAATAAACATTTCTTTGATGAATGTATTGAAGTAATGAAGCTTGGATTTGGTATGCCAGCCTTAAATAATGATGAAATCATTATTCCTTCATTTATTAACTGGGGGGTTAAGGAAGAAGATGCTTATAATTATAGTGCTATCGGATGTGTAGAAACAGCTGTTCCTGGTAAATGGGGATATCGTTGTACAGGTATGTCTTATGTCAACTTCCCAAGAGTATTATTATGCACAATGAATAATGGTGTTGACTTAACTACAAACAAACGTTTCACTAAGGGCTATGGTTACTTTACTGAAATGGAAACATATGAAGATTTACTTGCAGCATGGGATAAAACAGTAAGAGAAATGACACGTTATAGTGTTATTGTAGAAAACTTTATTGATAAGGCATCTGAAAGAGATGTGCCTGATATTCTATGTTCTGCATTGACTGATGATTGTATTGGTAGAGGTAAGACTATCAAAGAAGGTGGTGCAGTGTATGACTTCATTTCAGGTCTTCAGGTTGGTATTGCGAATATGGCAAACAGCTTGGCAGCCATCAAGAAGCTTGTTTATGATGAAAAGAAGATCACAAGAGAACAGTTATGGAATGCTATCTTAGATGATTTCCAGTCACCTGAAAACAAGAAGATTCAGGAAATGTTGAATGATGAAGCACCTAAGTATGGTAATGATGATGATTATGCAGATAACTTAATTGTAGAAGCATATGATTCTTATATTGATGAAATCAAAAAGTATCCAAATACTCGTTATAATAGAGGTCCTATTGGTGGTATCCGTTATGCAGGTACTTCTTCAATTAGTGCTAATGTAGGTCAGGGTATGGGTACAATGGCTACTCCTGATGGAAGAAATGCACATGAACCGCTCGCTGAAGGATGTTCTCCAGCACATAACACAGATAAGAATGGTCCTACTGCAGTATTCAAGAGTATATCTAAGCTTCGTACTGAAAAGATCACAGGAGGCGTACTTCTTAACCAGAAGATGACACCTCAGATGCTTTCTACAGAAGAAAATAAACAGAAACTAGAATTATTGATTCGTACATTCTTTAATCGTCTCCATGGTTACCATGTACAATACAACATTGTTTCTAAAGAAACACTTATTGATGCACAAAAGCATCCAGAAAATCATAAAGACTTAATTGTACGTGTTGCAGGATATAGTGCATTCTTCAATGTATTATCTAAAGCAACTCAGGATGATATTATCGGTAGAACTGAACAGAGTTTATAGGAGGAGAAAAACAATGGAATTTATTATTGATACAGTAGATTTAGAAGAAATTAGAGATGCAGTGGATCACTTACCAATCGTAGGTGTCACTAGTAATCCAAGTATTGTAAAGAAGACAAGCCCAAAGGATTTCTTTGGACATATGAGAGAAATCAGACAAATTATTGGTGATGAACGTTCTTTGCATATTCAGGTCATTGCGACAGAAGCAGATGAAATTGTGAAAGAAGCACACAAGATCTTTGAAGAAGTAGATGACAAGGTATATGTAAAGGTCCCTACTACTTATGAAGGTGTTAAAGCTATGAAGATCTTAAAGGCTGAAGGTAAAAAAGTAACTGCCACAGCTGTTTATGATTTGATGCAGGCTTATATGGCCTTAGCTGCAGGTGCTGATTATATTGCACCTTATACAAATAGAATTGGAAACTTAGGAAATGATCCTTTTGAATTAATGGCTCATTTATCTAATAGAATTGTAGAAGATGGTTATGACTGCAAGATACTTGCAGCAAGCTTCAAGGGCGTACAGCAGGTAAGAGATGCATTTAATGCAGGTAGTCAGGCTATCACTGCACCAGTCAGCGTATTAAAGGCAATCTTTGAAAATCCAAGTATTTCTAAAGCTGTGACTGATTTCAATAATGATTGGTATTCAGTATACGGAGAAGACAAAGGTCTTTGCGATATGTAAACAATGAGGAGAAAATTCTCCTCATTGTTTTTTTCATGTTTTATAATAAAAATAGGAGAGTGATAATATGAGCAAAATGATTGGTGCACCAACAAGATATAGACAAGGTAAAGATGAATTAAAATGTCTTGGTGATGATTTAAAGGACTATAAAAGAATTGTCGTTATTACAAGTGAAAATCTTAAAGAAATGTTTATACCTCAGATAGAGGAAAGCTTACATGAACAGGAAATGACAGTTGTATTGTTTCAAAATGAATGTAGTATGAGTGAGATTGAAAGAATACAACATATTGTAGAAGAAACAAATAGTGAAGTGATTGTCGGTGTCGGTGGAGGAAAGGTATTAGATACCACTAAAGCATGTGGTTATTATGCGAAAAAGCCTATTGTCGTTATACCTACTGCAGCGAGTACAGATGCCCCATGTTCTTCTTTATCAGTAATTTATCATGATGATCATACGTTTGATCATTATTTATATTTACCTAAGAGTCCAGATCAAGTGATTGTGGATACACAGGTCATTGCGAATGCCCCAGTAAGATTACTGAGAGCGGGTATTGGTGATGCATTTAGTACTTATTTTGAAGCAAAGGCTTGTTATGTGAGTCATAGTGAGAATTGTCTTCATAGTCAGGTGACAAGAAGTGCTTTAGCAATATCTAAAGCTTGTTTTGATATTGTCTATTCTTATGGATTGCAGGCTGTAGAAGATTGTAAGCAGCATAAAGTCACAGAAGCACTAGAAAATGTGATAGAAGCTAATATTTATTTAAGTGGTATTGGTTTTGAGTCTGGTGGAGAAGCTGTAGGTCATGGCCTGCATAATGCATTCACTCTTATTCCTGAAACAAAGAGTAAGATGCATGGTGAAAAAGTGGCTTTTTGTACACTTGTACAATTGGTATTAGAGAATACTCCTAAAGATACATTAAAGAGCTATTATGAGTTCTTAGAAGCATTAGAGTTACCTACTACACTCTCTGATTTAGGGATGAAAGAAATAGATGAAGAAGCATTACTGCATGTATGCTTAGAAGCAGTTAAAGAAGGATCTACGACATTAAATATGCCTTTTGAAGTGACTTCAAAGAATTTATTAAAAGCTATTATCAAAGCAGATCAATATGGACAGAAATGGAAAACCTCTGGAAAATAATCCAGAGGCTTTTCTATTAGAAATACAATTTTGCGATAATCGCAATAAGAACGATAATGATAACTACAAGACTATATGCCACTGTCATCGCGCCATAGCCTTGCCAATCTTTTTGAAGTTCTTTTGTCTTTTCTTCTGAAATGACGCGTTTCTTTTTACTCATAATCATCATCCTTTCTTTCAAGTTTTATATCTATTTATATTATATACTACTTGTTAATTAATATATATATCGCACTTTTTTCAAAAAATAATTAATATAAAAAGCTATCAAATGATAGCTCTAAAATTCCATTACTTCTAAATCATCAGGAACAAATATATTTCCTGTATAATAGTGTGCACCTTCTGCCTTGTAGAGTTCTTTACGATTGTCTACATGATCATCTTCTGTATGATAGAGTACAAGATTCTTAATATGAAGTTTCTGCGCAAGTTCACAGGCATCTTTCACTGTTGAATGATGTTTTTCATAAGGATGTCTGAAGTCTCTTTCTTCATATAAACAGAATGCTTCATGCAAGAGTACATCTGCATTTTCTGCATAGACTTTCTCTTCTTCACAATAAGGTTCATCACCACAACATGTCAGCTTCTTACCATCATATTCCATCATGAAGCCAAACTGCTTAGCTTTAGTAGAATGGATATCAAAGAAAGTGACTGGATGTCCCATAATTTCTTTAGTTTCTTGATCCTTCACTTCTACTAAGTGAAGTCTTTTTCCAATTAATGCACTCTGTTTTGGTACAAGAAGTGTGTCAGCCATATCTTTCAAAATATGAATGACTTCATCATGACCATAGATATAAGCATCACCTTCATATTTACCTGCATTCATGAACTGTGTAATCATACGCATCATCCAGACCATACCTAATAGATGGTCAATATGCTTATGAGTCAAGAAGATATGCTTCATATCCTTCCAGTCATATCCTGCATTTTTTAGCTGAGTTAGGATTTGGTTTCCTCCTCCTGCATCAACCATAAAGTATTGATGGTTGTCTTCTAAGACAAAACATGTGTTATAAATCTTAGTGACTAAGGCATTCCCCGTACCTAGCATTGTTAGTTTCATGTTCTTCCTCCCAATAATTTACTCTTATAACATATCAAATATGAAATAAGACCAGATATTCCGCCTACCATAATACCACCTAGAATATCTGTTGGGTAGTGCACCATGAAATAATTACGACTTAGTCCCATTAATGCGACAAAGATAAAAACTAACCAGCTGTATTTCTTATTACATGTTAAGAATATACACATCATAACAGCCATAGTGGCTGTAGTATGTCCTGAAGGAAATGAGAATTCTTTATAATGTAAGCTTCCTACATACTTCCACCAGTTATAGTATTCGTCCACACCGGATAAATAAGGACGATGACGTCCTATCGCATTCTTTAAAAAGAGACTTGTAAAGATAGCGCCTATTGCAAGACTAATGAGGATACATATACCGAGTTTTCTTGTCTTTTTAAAATAAATGAGTACTAGGGATAAAGCGATAAAGAAGATGCCTTTATCACCAAAATAAGAGATAAAGCGAAAGAATGGTGTGAGTGCACCGTTTGTACTTTCGGCTAGATGATGAAGGAAATGAAGGAGTGTATAGTCATATAATTGTCCTAATTCTCTCATTTTCTCATCAAGTCCTTATCATCAATTGCGCTAATAACACGACATGGATTGCCTCCCGCAATCACAAATGGTGGGATGTCATCCTTTACAACTGATCCTGGTTCAATAATAGATTCTCTATTGATCTTTACACCTGGATAAATAATACTATTTGAACCAATGCATACTCCTTCATAAATACGTACTGGTAGTGTACTTTCTAATCCTTTTGCACGATCCTGGCAACTGATTGGTGTAACTGATGTGAGTATTGTGACATTATATCCAATAGTCACATTATCGCTAATAGACACTATTCCACTATCATCAATAAAGAGATTATCTTTAGAATAGAAGTTCTTCCCTAAAGAAATATTATAACCATATGTACAATGAAAAGGTTGTTCAATAAAAGCTTCATTCCATTCATTTAATAGTTTATCTAGTATAAGATTGATATCATCTCTTTTTAGCGGTGAAAGAGTGTTTAACTCATGACAGAGACTCTTACAATAAAGACGATCATTATAGAGTTCTTTTGAAAATGGCTGATAGAGTTCACCAGAGATCATATCGCTTTTTGTATCACTCATTCGTTATTCCTCCTATAGTAATATTGAATCTGTTTGTATAATGCGCCACAATCATATGTCGCAAAGACCTGAGGATCAATCACACCTACATCTTTATGTGTCAATGTCTCTATCTCTTCTTTCTTATAACCCATTTGTGGTGCTAATAATACAACATCATAATAGAGACACTTCTTTTCCACAGTATGAACTGCTGCCCCTTCTATAATCAATGGGAGGTTATTTTTTAAAATATAGTTCTGCATCTTTTCCTTAAAGAATCCTGATGTCATTCCCCCACTACAGCATAATATCACCTTCATTGGTTCGACTTTTTCTTCTATGAGTTTATTGATCATACATTGATAAAGTTCTAAGGCAATAGGAAATGTAGTCAATGGAAAATGAAGATAAAAGATCTGCTTATCATCGCTGATGATTTCTTCTTCTATCATGCCTATATCATGGAAGTGAATAGATGCTGTACGTGATTGAAAAGTAATGTGATATTCATTGTCATTGAATACTGTTTGAAAACGAGAATCATCTTTTAACTGGAAATAGAGATATCGCTTATAGACTTCTAGATTTTCTTTTTGATAGAATGTATCAATCATGTTTGTATTCCTCTAGAAGCGTTCTAAATGTATCAATATCTTCTTTGATGATATCAATAGAACTCTGCCAGAATGATTCATCTGTGAGATCTATATCAAGTGTTTTCGCAATATCTTCTAAATCCATCTTACCTGTGACCGAAAGGAATGTTTCATAATCCTCTGGGAAGTGTTCAGTATCTTTTTGATAACGTGCATAAAGTCCTTTCGCAAGTAATGAACCAAAGGCGTATGGGTAGTTATAGAATGAATAGTCTGAATCATAATAATGAGGTTTCCATGTCCACATATATGGATGGAGATAATTATGATCTAATCCATCACCATACGCTTCTATCTGTGCTTGAAGCATGATTTTCTTTGTTTCTTCCGCACTCACTGGTCCTTGTTTTCTTGCTTCAAAGAAGCGGCTTTCAAATAAGAAACGAGAATAAATATCGCAGACCACCTGTACCGCATTACTTAATGTATTCTCTAATATCACAATCTTTTGAGTAGGTGTTGCTGATTTTAATGCACCTTTTCCCACTATTGTTTCACAGAAGTTAGAAGCTGTTTCTCCAATAGGCATTGGATAATGGGTATTCAATATTGTTTGATCACCTAAACATCTTCCATGGAAACCATGACCAAATTCATGGGCTACAGTAATCACATCAGAGAAATGATTTCCATAGTTGAATAAGAAACGACTTTGTTTCAAACCTCTAATATTTTCACAGAATGCACCACCGACTTTATTTTCTCTTGGATAGACATCAGCCCAATGATTCTTAATTGCATGAGTCGCAAAATCACCTAAATGTTTTGAGAATGTGTAGAACTGATCCACGACAAATTGAGAACCTTTCTCAAATGGATAGTCTTCATCATCTTCAACAACAGGCGCATAAAGTTCAAACCAAGGTAAGCCGTTCTGATAGCCTAGATAGTCTGCCTTGATTTTAAGGTATTCTCTTATTTCTGGCATATTCTTTTTCATAACTGAAAGTAATGTATTAAGAGTCTCCATCTTTAATCGTGATTTGATACATGATTCTTCTAATGGTGATTCATAACCTCTCAGTTTACTTGTATAGAGTACTTCACCCTTGATTCCACTTAAACATGTCGCAATCGTTTCTTCATATGGTTTATAGGCATCTAGTTCTGCGAAATAAGCTTTCATTCTTGTCTGCTTATCGGGACTATGAGCCATGTTCAGTACTTCAGTAAGTGGATAATCATATCCATCTATATTCACTTTAATAGAAGATACAACCGCATCCTTATGCTTCATCCAGGCATAAGAACCTGTATTTTTCATATGGGCTATGATTGATTCCTGTTTTTCATCTAATACATACTTCTGTTTATTTTTAATTTCATGAAGAATATAAGCATGTTCCTTGATAAAAGGATCCTGACAACTATCTAAATCAAATTCCGCAATATAGGCATTATTCTTAATATCTTCCCCTACCATTGAGGCAGTTATATTATTTAATTGATCAAGATAACGTGCTGCTTCCGCATCATCTGTATGAGCTGATAAAGAAAGCTGTATAAAAAAATGAAGCCTTTCTACTCTCTTTTCAATTTCTATTTTTGTCTCTATTATTTTATGTAATGCCGCTTCTGTTTTCTCGCTTCTATAAGTGGAATAGTTCTTATTTAAATCCTTAAGAGTGTTTAAATCTTCTTGAAATTTTTTGTCTTGAAATGACGTATATAGGGCATCAAGATTCCATTCGTTCATTATTAATCATCTCCTAATTGTATTATACCTTATCTCCCTCATTTGTGTTAAACTTATCATGGGTGATAAAAAAATGATAAAAGAATTACAGAAAAGATTAAAAGAACAAAATATCAAGTTCTATTATGTGCCTACTGATGATGATCATCAGAGTGAAATTGTAGGCGAACATGACCAATTTAGAAAGTATCTAAGCGGCTTTACGGGTTCTGCTGGAGTCCTAGTTGTAGGACAGGAAGAAGCATGGTTATGGACTGATGGACGTTATTTCATTCAGGCCGAAAAAGAACTCTATCCTGGTATTAAACTCATGAAGATGGGTAATGCAGATGTTCCTAGTGTGAAGGATTTCCTCATTGATCATCTTGATGATGGTGATGTACTTGGCTTCAATGGTAAAGTAACAACTGCTTCATTTATCATTGATTTAGATGAAGGTAGAGAAACTGATTTTGAATTAAAAGACATCGATATGACTGATGTATGGACAAATCGTCCAGAACGTTCTCATGAACCTGCTTATATCTATGATGTGAAGTATCATGGACAAAGCACAGCACAAAAACTTGATTGGATTCGTGGTTATATGGAGGAAAATGAATGTAATGCGCATATCATTACATCATTAGATGATATTGCATGGACATTCAATATTAGAGGCAAGGATATTCCTCATTCTCCAATGGCTATGGCATTTAGTATTATCACTTTAGATAACGCTTATTTATATCTTCAGGATGGTACTTATGATGAAACAATGATTGAAGCTTATAAGAATGATGGTGTTGAAATCCGTTCTTATGATGATATCTATCTAGATACAAAGAGATTAAGTGGTCAGGTACTTGTAGACTTAAGTGCCATCAACTATGCCATCTATTCATTTATTGACTGTGAAATCATGGAAGGGTCTAACCCATCACAATACTTCAAGAGTATTAAGTCAGATGTAGAAATTGAAAATACAAAGCATGCACATTTAAAAGATGGTGTAGCAATGACTAAATTCATGTATTGGTTAAAGACTTCTATGCCTGATGATGCGACTGAATGTTCTATTACTGATAAGTTATTAAGCTTTAGAAAAGCACAGGAATTATTTACTGATATTTCATTTAATACAATTACTGCTTATAAAGAAAATGCGGCATTAATGCACTATCATCCTTCTCATGAACATGATGTTCATGTTAAAAAAGAAGGTATGCTTCTTATTGACTCAGGTGGACAGTATTTAGATGGTACAACTGATATTACACGTACATTCATCTTAGGTGAAATCAGCGAGACTGAAAGAAAATACTTCACATATGTATTAAAGGCTATGTTGAAGATGCAGGAAGCTGTTTTCTTATATGGTGCAAATGGTATCTGGATTGATGGTCTTGTAAGATATGAGTTATGGAAGCAGCATATTGATTTCCAGTGTGGTACAGGTCATGGTGTCGGTCATTTCTTAAATGTCCATGAAGGGCCAAATGATATTAGACCACGTTTACGTGATCCACGAAAGCCTTCTGCAATTCAGGAAGCAGGTATGATTACAACGGATGAACCTGGTGTCTATATCGAAGGCCAGTTTGGTATCCGTTTAGAAAATGAATTATTATGTGTTGAAGATATCAAGAATGAGTATGGCCAGTGGATGAAGTTTGTACCTCTTACTTTATGTCCTATTGACTTAGATGGTCTTGATGTTTCTTTACTAACGACTGATGAAAGAGAAGCATTGAATAAGTATCATGAATTCGTAAGAGAATCATTAAAGCCATACTTAACTGATGAAGAAAATGAATGGTTAAAGACTTATACAAGAGGTATTTAATATGAAGTACTATGATCTACCAAAAACCAATTTAAAAGTATCTGAAATCGCCTTGGGCTGCATGCGTATTGCAGATAAGAGTATTGAGGAAGTAGAAGAACTTGTGAAGACTGCATTAGATTGTGGTATTAACTTTTTTGATCATGCTGATATTTATGGTGGAGGAAAGTCAGAAGAGTTATTTGGACAAGTTCTTGAAAAACATCCTGAATATCGTGAAAAGATGATTATTCAGACAAAGTGTGCCATTGTACCTGGGAAACGTTATGACTTTTCTAAAGAGTATATTATGAATGCCGTCAATGGGTCATTAAAAAGACTCCATACTGATCATGTAGAAATTCTTTTATTACATAGACCTGATGCATTATGTGACCCTCAGGAAGTGGCAGAAGCATTTGATGAACTGTATGTTAGTGGTAAGGTCAAATACTTTGGAGTATCTAATCATACACCAGGACAGATTGCCTTATTACAGAAGTATACTAAACATCCTATTATTACTAATCAGTTACAGCTTTCTATTGTGCATTCTGTGATGATTGATAGTGGTATGAACATGAATATGAAGGAAGACTTTGCGATTGATAAAGATGGCGGTGTGCTTGACTATTGTCGTTTAAATGATATTACAATCCAGGCTTGGAGTATTGTGCAGGCATCCTGGGCTGAAGGGACTTTCTTAAATCATCCTGATTATAAGAAATTAAATAACGTTCTTGATGATTTAGCAAAGAAATATAATGTTACTCCTGCCACAATTGCGACTGCATGGATTTTAAGACATCCTGCCCATATTCAAGCTATTACTGGTACGACTTCTCCTAAACATTTAATTGAAACAGCAGAAGCTGCGAATATCGAATTAACACGTCAGGAATGGTATGATCTTTATCTAGCAAGTGATAAACCTTTACCATAAGGGGGTAAATCTATGAAAGTACTTATGATTAATGGAAGTTCTCGTAATAATGGCTGTACACGTGCAGCTTTAGATATTATGGCTGAAACATTTAAAGAAGAAGGTATTGAAACAGAAATCATCTTTATTGGCAATCAGCCTATTGCGGATTGTATGAACTGTAAGAAGTGTGTAACTGAACATCAATGTATATTTGATGATGTAGTCAATGAAATCACTACAAAAGCAAAAGACTGTGATGGCTTTGTCTTTGCCTCACCTGTCTACTATGCTCATCCGAGTGCAAGATTACTTGCGGTATTAGATAGAGCCTTCTACTCAAATAAGAGTGTCTTTATCTATAAACCAGGAGCTTGTATCTTTAGTGCAAGACGTGCTGGACAGGTGGCAAGCATGGATGTTGTCAACAAACATTTCAGTATTTCTCATATGCCTATTGTATCTGCCAATTATTGGAATGAAGTCTTTGGAAGTGAACCTAAAGATGTTTATAAAGATGCAGAAGGTGTTGCGACTATGCAGAATATCGCAAAAAATATGAGCTGGCTTCTTAAGTCTATTGAAGCAGGTAAAAAAGCTGGTCTTGAAAGACCAGAACTTTCTACTGGACATACAAATTTCCATCACTAAGAGAAGAATTTTTCTTCTCTTTTTTATATATTTGTAAGCGCTTGTTATATTGACGATTGTTTATATGAGGACTAGAATACAGTTGTATATGGGGAAAGAAGGCATTTCAATGAGTAACTCTATCATGATGCGATTAATTAAGTGTTTATCAATTATAATGTTAGTGATTGGCTGTGTTCAGCCAACCTCTGTACAGGCTTATTCACCTGTTCTTACAGAAACAGTTCAAAATACAAATAATACAAATAAGAATGCTTCAGTAACAGTTCAAGAGAAAGATCAACCTAAGCAGAATACTTTAGAACTCTTTGTGATTACTGTCTTAGTCACAATTCTTATTCTATTTTTTGTTGGAATAGTTCATAAAGATTTAAAAATATAAAAAAGAGATGTTGAACATCTCTTAGTCAGCAGGGAATATAACCCCTGCTTTTTTTCTCGCTTCAGTAAGTACTTCCATAACATCTAATGTATCCTGTAAAAGTGCAGCCATCTTTTCTTTATCATTTGTTTCAATGATTTTCTTTAATTCCACAAATTCATAATACATACGGTTATGTGGTCCGTTTTCGTTATAAGTCACTTCTTCCTGCTTATTAAAAGCCATCTGGAATTCAGTAATCTGACTTGATGGACTTCTCATGACAATATAACCTTCATCTCCCTGAATAGTAGAAGCTAGCGGTGCCTGGCAATCCTTTGCGGCAACACAAACTGCTTTCATATAACCATAATCCATCACAAGTACACCTGATGTATCAATACCTCTTTCAATATTAGGATAATAATCCACGTTTTCTGGTTTACCAAACAATTCCATAATAAGATTGATGTTATAAACACCTAGATCCATTAAAGAACCACCTGAATGATTTGGATCAAAAGCAGGCGCAATATCTCCTTTTTTAAAACGATCATATCTTGATGAATATTGTGAGAAGTTAAAGTTAATCACACGAATATTGCCTAGTTCCTTTACCTTTTCTTTTAGCAGATAAGTGTTAGGGAAGAATCGATTAGGAATAGCTTCTAAAAGGAATAAATCCTCTTTCTTAGCAATTTCCTTGAGTTCTAAGGCCTCTTTGAGGTTAGTCGTGAATGGTTTTTCACATATCACGTTTTTACCTGCAAGAAGCGCTTTTTTAGACATAATGAAATGTAAGTCGTTTGGTACAGCAACATAGATAGTATCAATATCTTTATTTTCCAACATTTCTTCATAACTTAAATAATAACGTTCAATTGGATACTGAACACAAAGATTCTTTAAGTTTTCTTCATTACGTGCTGAGATACCTAATAGTTCAATACCGTTTAATTCATTAAACATCTTTAAAAAGTCTTTAACGATCATTCCTGATCCTACAATACCAAGTTTCATAATATACCCTCCTACTTTAATCCTTTGATTGCATCTTCTAATATCTTCATCTGTAATAATGTTTGTTCCTTAGTAACAAGCTGTGGCTTATGATTGATGATTGTTTCATACAATGCATCATAGTAGTAACCATAATCACCTTTCACTGTCTCGATCTTCTCTTCATGATAATGACCCTCTTCATCATAGATAAGAGTGCCATAATCATCTGGCGTATCTAAGCCAAAGTCATCATGTTCATAAGGCATATAGAAATGTTTCAAATCCGCTTCCTGACGGTCTTTTTTCGTTTTAGTAAACATTCCCTTCTTACCATATAAAACAAAGCTAGGACGCTCTTTTATACGGAAATATGATGATTTTACTGAGACCTTTAGAGTTCCATAATAAAGATCTAAATCAAAGTAATCATTCATACGTCCTGTACCTAATAATTGGCGTACATCGTAATGTGCATGATCTGGTTTACCAAAATAAGAGATCACCTGATCTAAGGTATGACAAGCATGACCATAGAGATAAGAATCAATTACTGAGAATTCATGAATGCTTTCTGGTACTTCTGGACGATAGTAATCAAAATGCATTTCTAATTCTAATAGGTCCCCAAGTTTTCCAGATTCAATGACCTTTTGAACAGTTAAGAAGTCACTATCAAATCTTCTATTTTGATAACATTGAAGCATGAGTCCTTTAGACTCAGCTAAATCAAATAGTTCTTTTGCCTGTGCATAACTTGCTGCGAATGGCTTTTCTACTACGCAATGTTTTCCTGCTTCTAATACCTTTTTTGCATATTCATAATGAAGACTCGATTTTAAAGTCACTACAATAACCTGAATGTCTTTGTCATAGAGTAATTCATCTAAGTTATCTGTATAGTGAATTTCTTCTATTTTCTTCCAAGTATCAAAGTGAATAGAACGGTTATAGATTGTCTTTACTTTAATTTTATCTTTTCTAGTGAGTATAAATGGCATATGGTAACGATTCGTGCTTTTCCCATTTCCAATAAATCCAATTGTAAGTATCATATATGTTCCTCTCTTCTTCACTACTATTCTTTATTATTTGAAGATCAATTACAAGTATTCACATTAGAATCGTAAAAAAAGTACGTAATACATGTAAATAACTTTTTTAAGAGAGAACTAATAGTTCACAAAAAAAGAACCCGAAGGTCAATGTCATTAAGTTAAGAATTGACAGCTATCAAGGCATACAAACAAAATGTATGCCTTTTTTATTTTCT